>JAHQWW010000114.1 GCA_029856365.1 Candidatus Hodarchaeota archaeon | reverse complement strand
GGTACCAGCAATTGCTGCGATCAATGAGAGTAGATTAACGAAATTAAAAATTGTGGTATTGTTCTTACTCATTAAACCACCATTTTTAAACTATGATAACTGAATGATCATATTCTTCTTTAAATATCTGATGATTTACTGGAGAAAATACTCTTGTAAATTTTATCGAGATGGCATGAAACTCCTTAAGGAGAGTTTAAGGATTACCGAAGAGGGGAATAACCTAATATTTTGGTTGAAGCGACGTTTGGGATTGAAACTTATTCAACAAATTAATGATCTCATCGTTACCATGAGCTATTGGAGCTACAACAGAAAATATAATATGTTCTGCAATCCAATAAGTTATAAAGAAGTGGTAATTCATCTGGCTTGAACAGGTATCGTGGTTAGAATGGTAGATGGCTCTACAATTATTATCCTTTTTTTTTTCTTCTTTCTCATCTTTATCATAATATTGGTTTATCATAGCACTGTGAAAGAAAAGGAGTTTTCAGAATCGTCAAAAGTAATGATAGAAAACAAATTTCCTAATTTACAAGCAACTATTGTCTCTGAAGGCGGATTTCTTTCAAATCCTGAAATACACGCCTCCCCAAGTATCGATGATTATCCTATTCGTGACTTGTTGCTGAAATACAAGGTTTATGGAAGTGGAAAACATCGTAAACAGGATCTTATCCTTTCTTCTTACATTGTAGCTGAAAAATTATGTACTGGTAAATTTTCCGTAATAGTTAAGAGAGAGGGATTCTTTAACCGAGTTTTTGGTGGGGAAAATGTTCAACTTGAGCACGCCTTATTAGATAAACGATTATTTATTCGGGCTTCTGATCCAGTTTTAGTAAAATCGTATTTGAGCGAAAATAATTTTCAGATTGCATCAAAAATCGCAGATATTTCTGATTTAAAGGAATGTAAATTGGATCTCACTGGTAACTCAATTGATGTTCTAATTAGATCTGATCATACTAATGTACGTTATGTAGGTGTTCTTCTTGACCTTATATCCGTTCTTGCAGATGTAGATTCATTATATCCAATTCAAGAAAGAAAAGGCGCTTTTAGATCCACAACTAAGAGAATCTTCGAAAGGATCCCAAGGAGGAAACAACGTTTTAGAGATCTGCCAAGGGACGTTCCCTATGAAAGATCAGTTGTGCACAAGCCTAAAGCTGCAGTTGATGACATTAATCAAGATATTATTCCAGCATCAACTCAGGAAACAAGACTTCTGGAGCAAATCAAAGAAAAAGTACTTGATAAAAGTTATCTTGCTAGTGATCATACAATCTCTGAAACCTCTGCCGAGATTGTATTCAGTATAGGATATTTTCGGTCGATATCATTTAATTGGGATGTTGAAACGATTTCGGTGATTGGAATTAAAGAAATATCTCTGATACCGTTTCGGATATCCATGAAGATTCATAAAATAGAAAGAAAAGAATTCGGATTTAGTAATGCATTTGAGGGGATAGAAGTTAATACGGAACCAGAAGAGTTACTAGACCCATTTAAAGAAAGAACCGAGATAGCAAGATCTATTTATAGGTTGATAGGAAATTTTTCTCCAAAAATAGAAGTTATTTCCGATAAAACGACTGTAACCCTTTTAATCACAGCACCAGCCCATCCTGAAAACATTGATCCTCTTTATGATCTCACTCAGAGTATTGGATGGTTTTTAGAGTTTTCATTCCTCCTCTAATCGCTTCCATACTGATAACTTTCTCTTGGTCTTTTTTGCCAGTCTTTCACTTCCAAAGAAATAGATCAATAGCAGTACAAATCCTAATTCCACTATTATTAAGATTAGGTCGTACCCAACAGGGTACCCTAGTGTGGGAGGTCTTAGTAAACCTATCGATAAATTCCACATTGTATGAAAAATCATGGGCAAGAGAATACTTTCTGTAGAATTGTAAAGCCAAGTAAAAATAAACGAAGATAAGATCATAACTATAACGAAGGAAATAAAGGGCAGGAGAAGTTTTTCTGTTTCAGCAAAGTATTTGGTAGTTCCAGGAATAAAATAAAGCGGTAGATGCCAGCATGCATGGATGATTCCAATAATGATGCTGGATAACACGGCATTATATCTCTTTTGGAGCTTAGATAATGCAGTTCCTCTCCATCCTGGTTCCTCAGTAGCACTATTAATTAAGAAAATCTTGATAAACTGAAGAATTATACACAGGAGGGTATTGTCATGTATCTGAAGAAAGGTACATGAAGAGGGGATATAAGGTGTCTTACTGAATAATACTGGAGGGGGCCCTCCAAGAAGAATATGGATGAGAGTTGGTAGGAACCAGATAATAATTGGTGTTGCAAAAGCAGCTAAATACCAAGAGTAATGTACTTTCCAAGCAAAAATTCTGCTAAAGAATCCACGTAGACCTTTTTGTCTATTATTTAGACTTGCTACGATTAATGAGGCAAGAAGGGGACCAATAATTCCTATGGCCATTAGTATCGTCCATTGTATCGATGATGAAGAAGTGGATAGAATTACAAGTGGTAACCAACCTGCCCAAGATACGGTATAGGCTAACAGGAAGTACACGACAAGTGAATGTTTTGTAATAAACGCATTGATCGTTGAAAAATCCTCTTCACATAGTAGATCCACTTTTACTTCAACACTAACTTTTCATTGTTTTCTATTCTATTAATTTTAAGTCAGATAAAAATGAGTTTTTTATTCATACATAAGGTGTTTTTAATACTGTTGAAAAAAGTAGAAAAGACCGATTTCTGAAATATTAGAATTTCTGGAAAACCAAGATTTAAACCGTCCAATTCACCATTATGAATTAGATCTTAATTTTTTATATGCTGTACTTATTGCCCTTATTTTGAAAAAATAAAGCTTTTCATAATTAAATTGTAAGTATGATTTAAGAATTCCAGTAAAAAATAAAAAAAATAAAGAAATATATCTATACAGAGCAATAATTCTTGTAGAAGCACCGAAATACCTTAATAGACACTGTATTAATTTGAAAAATTCAATATAGAGTTAGTTACTCATTAGAATAAAGAAAAAATCATTCCTACTACCACTTGTCACGGAGAACAGTGAAGAATGAAGCTTCGGTTAAAAAACAAGAGTATTACTAAAATAAATTCATTGATGTTAGTGTTGCTATTAAGCTTCATTATATTGCCCATATATGAAATCAAAGTTGTAAATGCTTCTAAATCTTTCATAACTCAACAGGAAATAAATTATAGCTTTATCGACCCAGAACTGCTAAATTCACAAAATAATCATTTACAGCATTTTGATATAAATGTAATTCACAACGGGGAAACTTTTGAAGGATATAACCTATTTATTTTAATTCAAGAGAATGTAACTGGTGAAAAGAGAGTAAAAAGGAATATTTTACTTATTACAGATATGGAGGGGAAAATTCTTATAGAATGTGACTTAGGTATTAGTGCAATGCATTCTATGCCAGTTAAATTCATTAATGCTACTACTCTTCTATTTTATTCACCAAAGCTTCGTAGTACAGTTCTCTGGAATTTACAAAATAATAAAACAGTCAAAATGAATTTTAGTGGGCATCATGAATTTGAATATAATCCGATTAATAATACAATTTTTACATTAGTATTCCATACAGAGCAAATTAATGGTTCATCATACACTTTTGACTACATTAGAGAGTATGATAAATCAGCATTGATATGGAGTCTAGATACACACGATTTTATCTCCCATAAACAAATGTGTCCTTTTGGAGATATGATGTCTGGAGGAAGCGTAGATGTTGTGCATGGAAATACTGTTTTTTTTGATTCTGAAGAAAATATTATTTATTTTAACTCCCGTAATGTTAATACTTTTTATAAGATTGATCATAAGACAGGAAAAGTTCTTTGGGGTTTGGGGGAATTTGGTAATTTTACTCTCTTTGATCAAAAGGGTATTCAGAAAAAATCGTTATTTTATCATGCGCATGCGGTAGAAAAGGTGGATGATAATACATTCATTTTATTTGATAACGATATGCACAATAAATCCAATAACCAAAATAAACGCTCACGACTTGTTGAAATTACAATCGATGAAGAAACAATGACTGCTAATGAAACATGGGTTTGGAAACCTCCCATCAATTACTTTAGTGTCATTTTAGGAGATGCGGATAGATTACCAAATGGTAATCGTCTAGGCACATTTGGTGACGCTAGAGCTCACGAAAACAATATTGGAGGGAGAATAGTTGAAATTGATGAGAAAGGAAATATTGTTTGGGAGATGAACTTTCAAAATAATGAGAGATTCTGGTATTATGTGTATCGAGCAGAACGGTTTTGTTTCGGGCCTATTCTCGATCCAATTACAACCTGCATAGAATCTACCGAAAATTATACTGAGGTTGAATGGAGAGCGGAAGCTTGGTATAATTTTCGCACAAAACAGCGATTTACTGAACCATATACTCTCTATTTAGACAACCAGTCGATTCATCATGGAATTCACACGTTTGATAAATTCTGGCAACCGACTATCATTTCAGAAAATCTGGGGCCTCTTAGATTAGGAACTCATACTATTACCGTAGAATTTAATGGAATTTTTGCGGGGTATAATGTACATAATAACTTAATTATAGGGGCGTGTCCGAGCATTAATAATGAGCCAACTGATGATAGAGGCTTAGCTGTAGCATTTATCCTTCTTCTAATAAGTGGAGGTATTGCTACTATAGGTTTAATGGTTTTTCTTTATCGAAAACGATGAATTATTAAGAAAAAAGAGTAATAAACATACTACGAGTAATCAATCAACTAATTATAATAGATTGGAGATTTGAATTGTACAACAGAGAAACTAATCAAAGCCTTTTCATATTTGTATTTTTAATCTTAATTATTTCATTATTATTCATTAATAATCCTTCTATCACAAACACAACGTTACTTAAATGGAATGAGTTTTATTTTAACTCACAATCACATCAACTAAAATTAGAAGAGTCTTATATAGAGAAAAATTTAGTCGGGGGGAGTTTTAATTATCAATCTAGCAAATCAATGATCCCAATTTTAAAAGAAGTAGAGATGAATATAACTTCTTCAGGAGATTTTTTTGCTGGATATAATTTATTTGAATTGATTGAAATTAATGACACAAGTAAGGAAAAAAAGAGAACATTGCTTATAACTAGCACGGAAGGGGACATTTTTGCTGAAATGAAAGGCTATCAACATCCTGCTAAGTTTCTCACCCCAGATACTGTCTTGTGTGCAAAGAATATTGGCAATAAAGAAGCCAATGCTGTTATATGGGATATTAAAGATAATACTACTCAGATTCTTGATTTTTTTGGGCACCATGACTTTGAATGGAATTTTAATAATGATACTTTTTTTGCTTTTCAAAAATATAGAATTAAGATAGGTGCACAAGAATACATTTACGATACAATCAATGAATATACAAAAAAAGGTCAGCTGGTATGGTATATAGATACCCGTTCATTCATACCCCCTAGTCAATGGTGCCCTTTTCAAGATTTAGAAGCTGGGGCTGCCGATATAACACACTCAAACTCTATCTTTTACGATACTGAAGAAGATGTGGTCTATTATAATCCCCGAAATCTTAATACTTTTTACAAAATTGATCACAAAAGTGGTGAGGTGATTTGGGGACTAGGAGAATATGGAAATTTTACTCTCTTTGATCTACATGGAAGACAGAAAGAGGTTCTCTTCTATCACCCCCATTCTCTAGAGATGGTAGATGAGAACACTTTTATCCTGTTTGATAACAATTTTCATAATCAAACAGGTAATCCTAAATCTCGTTGCCGGATGCTTGAGATCACGATCAATGAAACAACCATGATGGCCAACGAATCATGGGCGTGGTCGGCTCCACAGGAATACTATAGTGCTGTTCTTTGTGATGCGGATAGACTCCCAAACGGTAATCGGTTGGGCACATTTGGAATGAATCACCATCCAAACACAAACCTAGGGGCTCGAATTGTTGAGGTAAATGCCACTGGTCAGATTGTTTGGGAAATGAATTTTCCGAATAAAGAAGAGATTTCTTATCGTATTTATCATGTTGATCGCTTTCGGTTCAGTCCAACTCTAAGTCCAGCTCCAGATACTAAATATAGGAAGAATGACCTAATTGTAACATGGCAAACATGGTACAATTTTCGTACAAATCGGCAAGTAACTGAATCTTATACAATATACTTAGATGATGAGCCGATCTATTATGGGGAACATACTTTTGACAAATTTTGGCGAGCTACGAACTTAACAGTGAATCTGGGGGATCTGGAATTAGGAACTCATGATATTACGGTTGAATTCACAGATTCAAATATAAATACCAGTTTCACAGGAACTTCATCCAATCAGGTGATATTCGGGTTAGATCTTTATGGTATTCTTTTTATAATAAATATAAGGATATTTTCAAGGCGAAGACGAAGAAAAAATGATGAGTCTAAAAATTTTGATAACCCTGCATCATATTAGTCTTTCTAAGTGCTGTGTCTCATTAAGTTTCACTAAACGAAACGTATTGTCAGGATTATAATTTATTTGAGTAATAGATCCAGTATCAACATGAAATTCCCAAAAATGAGCAGGATTTAATTTAAACAGATATAGTAATAGAATGATAATGACAACCCTATGTGTGACCAAAGCAATATTTTCTTCAGGTTGGGTACGTAAACGTGTTAATAATCGATGAATTCTGTTTAAAACCTCATAAAACGTTTCCCCATTGGGAATAATAAAGACATTGGGGTTTGTGTACCATCTATTCCTCTCTTCATCTGTTTTAAAAACTTCTTTATGGAATTTCCCTTGCCAATCACCAAAATTCAATGTTATTAACAGGGGTTCCTCAATGCAACGTGCTTTTGGATGAAATTCTTGAATTGTTTCAGCAGTCTTCTTTGCTCGCTTTAAACGACTATAGTAAATAACATCAAGAGGAATGGTTCTCAAAGCCTTTGCAATCGCTTCTGCTTGTTGGGTACCAACTTTTGAAAGAGGTATGTCTAGTTGGCCGCGAAAACGCGGTTCCCCAACATTGAATTCAGTTTGACCATGTCGTACAATGTGTAGTTGCATTGGATAAATCATCTGACGAGTTTCATATTGTTAAGGCTACCATTCATTGTTATCTTCTTTAATTAACCGCATCCTCAATAAAATCATTCACTCTCTCCTTTAAACCAGGCTTCTTTTTCTTTTATAAATTAGCTAGATAACGACCCCATACACGTAATACCTGATCCATGCGTTCCTCTCGTAAAAGTTCGAGAATTTCCTTGTCTCTTTCTATTTTTGTTCCAAATGAAAGCTCTAAATCTTCACTTCCTTCACCAATGTACGCAGATAATAGCATTTCAGTTGATAATTTGGTTAGTTTTTCTTCATTAAATTGAAGGATTTCTTCGATGATCAATTTCTTGATACCAGAGGACATATCCTTTATTATCGCATAATTTGTCTCAAAAAACTGCTTTTGAAATTGCCTCCTAAGCAGCAAATCAATCATGAACGATGTGTCAATAGCCATGAAGTACTCCCCTCCATAAACAAAACGGACTTTTCTTAAACGCGTTGACCCAAACGAAATCAATTTAGGTTTAGTGCCAAAGAGAGTAGAGATGAATTCAATGATGGCAGCAAAATAACCACCCAAGATAATGTCATTGTCTATATTAAATGAGAAAGGAATGTTTCCTCCCCACATCTGAGAGATTAAACACCAGCTTGACTCAACAGGATCAGCTGGTTCAATCTTTTTTCTAAGGTAATAATGAAGCATTAAACACTCTTCAAATGAAAGGATTGAAAAATTACTCCCTGATTTCCCCACAATTGTATGTATTGAATCATAGTAGTTATCATTGATATCCAGAATGATATTTTGAAATTTTTTCTCGACAAAATTCTTTTCTTCTGGATCTAAATCTATAATACTGGTTGCATAAAGAATCGACGCCTGACCCACTAGAACTGCAGTCATTATCTCTTTGATATCTTGGGGAATTCCCCCTTGGGACGTGATTAAGAGAAGAGTTGTGGCTGGATCACTAATTATCAGAAGAAATTGATCCTGCAATGAGACAATGAAGATTTCAGAAGCTTTCATACCACTATGCTTCTGTATGTCAAAGGTTATACTCGCAATTCCTTCGCCAAATATTTCTTGACCTAAGGTTCCAAGACCCAAAAGAAAATTTAGTGCTATTGTTTGAAATTCAGTGCTCTCTGCGCGGCTACCAAAGGTCCATTTAATCTCATTCTTTTCTACAAAGAGAGCCCAATTTTCTTTTACGTACAATTCAGTTAACCAGTCACAATTTTTATTTTTACTTGTATCCTTTATAAATTATAAAATCGTTTGTTTCTCCAAATTGTATAAATATATAAATTAGTCTGGTTCAAAAAGGAAGAGAAATCAATAAACATATTCAAGTAGAGTTGAGGTAATTGGTTGATAATACATTAAAATTTCTTCCCACAATTGATATCCATACTCATTTTCCGTTAAGTCCCGTTACATTTTTCATTTCAGACGCAAAAAACCTCCCTCCATTCGATAAATATTTGGCAGCTTTGAATACTGCTCATGTAACGGACGCTGTTATACTCTGTGGGCCAAAAAAAGGCGCAATGAGACAGGAAAATGAATTACTTGCCTCCCGAATTAAACCAATGCAAGGTCGTTTCATTCCTGTGGCCTGGCTTAATCCAAAGTATGATTCTCCAGACGATTTTCAAGCATTAATTGAAGAAAATAACTTTCGTGGATTAAAGCTGCATCCAGTATTTAATGGTTATAAACTCACTGATCTTATTGTGAAGCCTTTCATTGAAAAAGCAATTGAGTATAAGCTTCCTATTATGATCCACTCTGGTTGGGGACCAGAGGGATCTGTTAAGGACATTGGATCATTAGCTGAAGCATATCTGGATGGAACCTTTGTGTGTTTACACATGAAAGAGGAGTATGGTTTAAACGACCGCTTCTCTCATATTGAAATGGCAGCTCATAACACAAATGTCTTCCTTGAATGTTCCTATATTCCACATCCCCGCCGTTTGGCTGAAGCTGTGGATGTTATGGGAGTTGAAAAGATTTTATTTGGTTCTGATTATCCATGGGGGGCCCGTGACATTGCTTGGGAAAAGACTAAGGTAACATACGCCCCCATCTCTTATACTGACAAAAAAAGAATTTTGGCAGATAATGCTAAAGAACTATTTAATCTATGAGAGATTCTTTAGACTGACTAAAGCCATACGCAGCAATTTTTCCACCAATTCTCCAGTAGCTGTTCGTTAAATTAAACATGATAGGATTTGCTTCCTCTAGATTAATCCCACCTTTATTATCGAGAATTGATTCATCAACATGGAGACATACGACTTCACCAAGGAATAATATATTTGATCCAAGTGGAATACTCTTTATTACTTTACACTCCAAATTCATCAAACATTCTTTTATCATTGGTGGCTTAACCTTGGTTGAAGATACTGGTGTAAAGCCTGTGTTTGCAAACTTATCAATTTCTCTACCAGAAACAAGACCACAAAACTCGACATCTTTTATCATTTCAGCTGAAGGGATATTGACAACAAATTCTTTAAAATGCTCCACTAAACCTTTAGAATATTGATTTACACCAATCCCTATTCCAATGATTGGTGGATTCCAGCATATACCACCAACAAGAGTTAAAGTTATTATATTTGCCCTATTCTTCTTTTTATCTTGTGTTGTGACCAAGATAACTGGATTAGGACACACTAGTGGCAAGGGCTTTCGTTCAACTTTCAATTTTGAAAAGGCTCCTATAGATCAATCATCAATAAATATCACTTTTAGAAACATTGTGGTTTGTGCAAACGAGATATTTAACACACTCCCGAATCGTTTTTTTGTCTAATTTTAGATCAAAAAAAAGGAAATCAAGATTTATTAAGCTTCACCTAATTTTTCAGTGGATTTCATCAACTTAGAAATATTGGATGGAGTGAAGAAACCATCAAAATCACCAAACCTTTGAATATACTCAAAAATGTGGTTGGTTGTTTCAGTTGGGGTTGTAAAGATTTGTAATATCCCCTCCTCTTCACTGCCAATGATTTTTTCTGTTGTGAATTGTACTCCTTTCTGTTTTTGTACTTCGACAACTCTTCTGATGTCTTTTACTAGATAAGCCAAATGATGAATTCTGGAACCGAACTTTTGACAGTATTTTTCAACAATGGAGTCATCAGTAATCCCTTCGGAGATAACAATGACAGGGAATGTGCTATGAAGTTTTATGCATGTAGTAATTGCGTTTGCATTGAGTACTTTGAAGTTTTTAAACTCTTGATAAGGTACCACATTTGATAGCTCATCAATAAACCTCATTCTCTCTCCTCTTTTCACTCTATAAGCTATATGATCAAGTTTTATGATCAGATTATCGATTTTTAATATCTCATACTCTTTCTGTCTTACAACTGAATCATCTATCATCATTTTGCCCTTCCTGGAAATTTTTCTTATTATTGATTCATCGTTGTTATATCTTCAAGTCATTGACAATTTAGAGCAGCTATAAGGATTATTTCTCTGAGATCTATAAATTTAGATCGGGTATTCTTAATTTGAAGGTCAGTTCTATGAGTATCTGGTTTCTAAGAGAAATGATATTGAGGGGGTGAGGTGAAGAGGATAACTAATAATGAAGAAAATGCAAGGATCAGATATAAAATTTTCGAACGTTTCATTTGTGAAAAAATACTTTCAGTTGTTTGAAAGACTAGAAAAAGTCGCATAATAAGTGAGAAGTTCTAATAATGTAACTATTATTAATTTCTTTTAAATTTCTTTTAACAAATTAACTATACCCTCTGGGATAATTCTTCAGAAGCTACGATTAAAATTTCCTTTTATGATGAAAGATCCTCTATCAAAACAATAGAAAAGGCTCTAGTCTCTTTTCTTCTCCCCACTTCCATTTGATATGTTGAAAAAAAAGGGGAATAATAGAAAAAGAAGAATTTCAAATCCTAAGAAACCAGGAGAGGAATCAGATACAGAATCTATCTTTAATTTTTGGATATTAGTAGCATTTAAGGTCTCTAGACAAGAAATATTTGATGATCCGAGAGTAATATTCGTTTGAATTTTTAAAATAATACCAGTCGCTTTGTCATACCACCTTACCATGCTTGATCTATCTGAATAGTGGTTATTCGTAACCCAACATTCTCGGATACTTGGAAGACAGCTGAGGTTCAAAGAGTCACTAGAAGGAGTTACATTAAGGTCGTACATCGTTTCTATAGGTGTAGTTTGCGTAATATGTACTGGAATCCAAAAGGGGACTTTTTCCCCAATAGGATAACCAAAATTAATCGTAATATTATTACTGATGAACTGAATGATTACCCAGGTGTTTCTATTGATTAACATCACCCCCCCGCCAGAAACCACTGATAGCTCTTCAGTAGTTTGATTTCGATGAATCCCATGAGAGCGAATAGTGATTCTAACAGCACTTGTGTTGATATGAGTGATATTCCAGAGAAGCTCAAAAACATCCCCCGTTGAAAATCGTTGCTTATATTGAGCATAACTTCCTTTTTCTAAATACTCTGGCAAGTCTGCCACACCTAGAGACACCGATAAATTAGAAAAAAGTAATATGAATAGTAAGGCCAAGATAGTGAGCTTGTTGAAAAAAAATCGCATTCTGACTTCTCTATCTCTTTTAAGCTACTTAATGTTTACTATAATGGTATTTTTTCAAGGATCAATACTCTACAATTTACTAGTGGTTATTACAGCGACGATTTAACAAACCAATAGAATGGGTTCTAGCGGCTCTCTTTCTTCCAACCCATATTTATGACTGTAGAATTCTCCTAAAGATTCAAATGCTAAGACCTAAGAAGTGATTAGCTAATAAGTTGGTCGAGTTGCCATCGTTTGTTTTCTATTACTTTTTGAGTTTTATGCGATAAATGAGGAAATGCTACACTTGGATAACAAGGAAGAGTCTCTAAAAGAGCTTTTGAACAGATAGCATGAGCCCACACCTCGGGTTTTTTGATATGTCGGGCTTTTTTGGTGGCGATGAACTTTCGGGCTAAAAGTAACGCTGATTGTTTGACTTTGAAAACCTCTTCTTTGGTACAATTGGTTAATACTAATTCACGATTCATGACCTGAACAACAGTGGACATAATGGCTGATTGGTGAGTTTTTGCACGAATTATAATCCATTGCTCTTGTAAACCTGGAGTAATTCGGAGAAGTTTTAATTTGTAATAACGAACATCGTTTT
>JAHQWW010000016.1 GCA_029856365.1 Candidatus Hodarchaeota archaeon | reverse complement strand
TGATATTGACCTAAATATTAAGATAGGTGATATAAGAGATTTACATTTTGCTGATGAAAGTTTTTCCTTTGTTTATTCATATAATACAATCATGCATTTATCAAAAAAAGATATAGTGACTGCAATGAAGGAAATTGAAAGAGTTTTAGTATTAAATGGATTATGTTATGTCAATTTTATGTCAGAAGATTCAGAGATTGGTGAGCGAGGAGAAAAAATAGGGGAAGGAGAATATTTATTGCCTATAGATGAGAGTGAAACAGCACTCCATTCTTTTCATGCCACTGATGAAGCAGATGTATACTTTACAAATTTTGAACTCCTTCATAAAGAAAAAAGGTTGATTTACAGATATGACGAAGGAAAATTACAGTTTAAATTAGGTGAAATTAGTTATATTGGAAAGAAAATTCAATTTCCTTAATGATCATTAGAGTACAGAATCACAGGTAGATCGTGTGCTGAGCCTGCTTTTATTCAAGCTTCTTACTGGGATTTAACGCCCCTTCGATCTCAGTAAGTATCTGTAAGTCTTATTTTTTCCGAGTAAGGCTCTTTATGATAAACAATGAAAGAAGAACTCCAAATATTGAGAGGATAGTGAACCCTGAAACAATATCAGTTCGAGAGGATTCTTCTGAGGATGTGCTTGTTTCTGTTTCTCCTGTTGTTGAAGGGCCAGAAGTCTCCTCAGACGTAGTTGTTGTCATTGGAAATTCATGCAATATTGGCAATTCCGCTATAAATTGCTCCAGGACTATTCGAAAATCGTTTGTGTAAGCTTCTACTTGACAACATGAGCTAATCTTGGCTAAAACTGTCATTGTGATTTCTGGATTGTTAATATCCCAAAATTCAATAAAAATGAGGGTTAATTGGTCACCATCAATCCGAAAGTGCTCATTTTCAGTACCCTTTTGCCAATTCTGGGCTTGTTTAAAGGGGTCCCCAAGCATCCAAAAGAGGAAAAATTGATTGTCATCAGTGTGAAAGAATAACATCGCTGCTTGAACAGGGTGTGTATCTTCTTTAGTAGAATCACTGAATATTACTAAAACCGCCAATGATTCGTTGGTATCCAGTAAAGAGGTTGAATTCAGGTCATAATCCAATCCAATCAATATTCCAGATCCATTTCGAATCACTTTGTGAACTTCGACACTTCCTTCATTAGAAGTATCCGCGAAAGCTAGTTCAGGAAAGGTTCTGATGGCCAAAACCAGTAGGAATAAGGTAATTAAAAATGTCTTAGACATTTTCATAGTAATTCAACAGCTACATAATTCGTGGATAAGGATTAAATAGCGGGTTCATCAGCCCAATAGATCCAATCTGATTGCACATCTCCTTTTGGATTTCCCGCGGCGTCGTACTCTGTATATGTCCATCTTACTTTTTCATATGTAAAAGAAACTGTTTCGGTCGGATAGTCTCCTGATACCACTCCAAAGTCTTGGACGGACACGATTCTGGCATTTTGAAGTTCAATGTTGTAAAACACATCTCGGTCTATATTAGTCATGCAGAAATCTAGTTCAACTAAAGGAATCACATTTCCATCAGCACAAGCTTCGTATAATTTGGGAGATGACTTATCTAACATCTTAGTGATTCGAAGGGGGGCGTTTTCTACGCTTCCTGCACTTCGTCCTGTGCCTACTTCATATGGAGTCTGGATATTATGGGAATAAGCGAGTACATCAATCCAATCTTCGTGATTTTTTTCTGTAGCTTCTCCAGGGATGCCTTCTACAAATAGGTACATTTCAAAACTACTTGTAGTTGCGTTCGACTCTTGGATTTCCTCAGTTGAGGTATTTGCCTGTTGGTTCCCCAGAACTGCCACAAAAAAAGTAGTAGCAGCCCCTAAAAGGAGTACCAAAGGAATTATTATTCTTACAATTTGATTTGTCTTCATTCTAAAGTCACCACTTTTCATCATGAAAATATGTAATTGCTGAGAAAGAATTTTATAACTCTTACCGAATAGAATTATTTTCCCATAAATCATCTAATTTTTATATGAATCAATTGTAAAAGAGCAAATGGGTTGTTAAAATACAGATTATTTTTGCAACAAATATAATCAAAGTATCCAACAAAACTTAAAGGAGTTCCTAGAGCGATTTTCTCAATCTAATACGAATAAAGGAAAATTAAATTTAAATTTATAGAAATATATGTGACCATATGAACAAAATTAGAAGAATACAGAGAATTTCAAAGAGTAAACCAACAATTGAGGGAGCAGGAGTTCAGTTAAAACGTGCATTTGCACACCGAGAAGTGGTAATACTCGATCCTTTCCTATTACTAGATGATTTTCATTCTGATAATCCAGACGATTATATTGCGGGGTTTCCTAGGCATCCTCATCGTGGGATTGAAACAGTTACTTATATGATTGAAGGAAATGTAGAACACCAAGATTCTATCGGTAATCACGGTATCATTAAAAGTGGAGACATCCAGTGGATGACCGCTGCTTCTGGTATTATCCATTCAGAGATGCCAGCACAAGTAAATGGTTTATTATGGGGGTTCCAGCTCTGGGTTAATCTACCAGCAACAAATAAAATGATGCGACCTCGTTATCAAGATATTCCTGCAGCTAAGGTTCCAGAAATCACAATTAATAATGGAATTAAAATTAGAATCTTAGTTGGAGAAATTAATGGCATCAACGGGCCTGTACAAGACATTGTAACTAACCCTGAATACATTGATGTAACCATCCCTGCGAATACGAAATTTGAACACGAAGTCGAGAAAGATTATACTGCTTTTGCATATTGCTTTGAGGGAAAGGGTTATTTTGAGCCAAATAAAGAACAACTAGTTTCCAAAGAACACCTCGTAATCTTCAGGGAAGGTGAATCGGTACAAATTGTAGCATCAGAAAATGAACATGTTCGATTTCTTTTAGTATCGGGTAAACCAATTAAAGAACCAGTTGCATGGTATGGACCTATTGTCATGAACACACAAGAAGAAATTAGAATCGCTTTTGAGGAATATCACAACGGGACGTTTCTTAAAAATAAATGATAATGTGAGAATTGAATACTGTCTGTAAATGTTGGAGATGGTTTATTGTCTGGCGTGGAGTATTCTAGCTATTCTAAATATTGAATAGATGACTTTGAAAGGGTTGAAGGTCAATGTATAACCCTTGATCAACTATCTCTCTGACATTCCTAGGAAAAATCTTTTCAGTCAGAATATCCTTAAAATTCAGATTTTCAATATTCTTTCTAATTTCAGTCAAGATAGGAAAAATTCTGCCTTGTGATTGAACAGAAGCATAATTGACAATAATAATACTAAATTGCTCTGTTTCTGTCGTACTCCATTGCCAAGCAAGGAGATTTTGCCAAGAGTTATTCCCCTCCCAAGCTTCTGAAACTTTGATTAGAGTCCATTGAGCTTTCTGAAAGATATTTTGACTGGTAAACTGGAGAAGTCGTTCATAGAACTGTTGAATTTCTTTATTTGGCTTTTCAAAAGCTTTACGACGTAGCTGTATAGGTATTTTCAAAATATACCCCTCAAATTGCCCTTGATGATACAAACACAGGCCTGGTATGGTACCTGAGATTATGGCAGCTGCGACTGATTTCTCTCCCTTAAAAATTTCAATAGCACGTCTTTCATCGTGATTTTCAATGAATCTTAAGCTACATCTTTGGTAATCTAGATCTGCAAAGAGATGTTCTCGGATATAGCTGGGGGGACTATGTACTAAACGATCATATAATCGCTTATCATACGTATAATCAAAACCAAGTTGTTGAAGTTGCCAGTTTTGATCCCAATAGACTTCAGCAAGAAAAACAAATTCTGGATATACACTTTTCAATCTAGTTATTGCTTCCTTCCAAAATTCAGTTTGAGGTTGTTCACTACTCTTTTCTGTGAAATACCAGCCCCACGTTCTGTTAATTATGTCATTTAAGCACAACATTGCCATATCGCAACGAATACCATCAGATTGAGCTGCTATCTGGAAAAGAATATCAATCATAAATTTACGGGTGTCGGGATTAAAATAATTAAGTTGAAATGTATCATCCCAAGGGGGAAAATAAGGATCTCTTCCAAAAGCGATCCAACGTGAGCCTAAATCTGTTTCAATCTTTGCAAATAAACTTGAACTTTCTGTAGGTTCATCAACGGAAGAGATAAATAAATCTGGATTCAACTTTACTAGAGGAGATGCATTACCGAAGTGATTTGGGACGAAATCCACCATTAAATTTAATCCCATCTGATTCAGTTTCTTTTTTAGGATCTTGAGATCATTTGGCTCACCTAACATTGGATTAAGTTCATATTCAACAATTGAGTATGGTGAACCAATGACATCATCTGGTTTCCATTCTGGCAGAGCTGCATTAATTTCCTTGAGTAATCCAGGATGTCTGCTTAAATCTTCCATTGTTAAAGGAGAGTGTTTCCATAGTCCCATCAACCATATCCAATCAAACCCAGTTTCTATTAATTCAAACCAGTACTCATCAGGTATCTTTAAGAGGGAAATCTCCTCCCCAAGTTCAGTATGTAAGTTGTACAACCATACTCGAGTATTTATTTCGTAAATTAATTGATGTTCTTTCAAATATTCTTACTCCGAGTGACATTATTCAATACGATCATAATTTGGGTGGTACTCTCCATATTGCTGTATAAGTTTGGCTACAAGTCCTGTCCAACCAGTTTGATGACTTGTATCAATACCTGAACCAGTTTCTCCATGAAAATACTCGTAAAAAAGTAGATAGTTCCTCCAGAATGGATCGTTTTGTCAAACAAATATAGCACACATCGCTTTTGTTTATTTTGAGTAAAAATCTTCAATAATTTTAAAACTACTTTGATGAAAATATCAAAACATTTTTCTTTTCTAGAGAGGAGAATAAGTGATTATAGGTGAATAATGAATTCACAGGTTTCTGATCCACAGATAATTGATTGCACGAGTTTAACATTAACAGATTTATTTAAAGAAGATTCAAATAATTGTTTATACCAGCCAACAGAACAATGACAGTATGTGTCAGAAAGGAAGGGTTCTTGAGTATGCTTAACTTGCCCACAATAACAGACATTGTACCCCCCAGTAATTTTGTTCTCATCTTCCAGTTTAAGCCTGCTACCACCAATTCCTTTATCATTTAATTTCTCTATAAATTCCTTAAGGGTAGATGATTCATTCATGGATTCTTTTGCACGCTTTCTACTCGTTACACCACAACATTTTCGCCCACATTGCTCTAAAATTGTTCTACTCTTCTCAACACCCACCTCCTGTTCTAATCGTTCGATCGCACCTCTCACCCATGCAGCTTTTTGTTTATAATTAGAAGTTGATGTATATCGCTCTACATCGTGCATTACTTTAAATAAGACACCCCGATTTGTGTCATTTTCGATTATCTTCGCCAGTCTCCCAATTCTACCTGTTTTGGGGATTATTGTTTTTTCATTTAAGGTCAAGAATAATCACGATCATTAAGCATTTATCAGTTATAGTGATTACTTATTCTTGTAAAACTTTATTGCAAACTCTTCTATCGTAAGTGGTTGATAATCAAAAGTCTCTTTGAGTAACTTTTGGTGCTCAATAACCTGTTCTATTACGTCAGGTGTGAAAGCTGTGTTCATAAGTATAATAAATTTTAGTAATTGAGAGATGTATGGAAAAATTGCGCTTAGTAATCCTGTTATTGTCGCTGCTGCTCTTATAAGAAGTAATGGAACCTTTCGAAAGCCAATTTCATTTCCAGTGATTTTTGAAATTCTTTCCGTAGCGTCTCTAAAGGATATCACGTCAGAACCAACTAAACTGAAACGTTTTCTATTTAAATCTGATCGAATAACGGTTTGTGCAGCTATTATACCTAGATCTATAGGGGAAATTGTTGGTAAAGCTGTAGGACCTCCCCCAGGAACGGTCATCTTTCCATTGCGAATCATTGAAAAAAAAATTTCCATAGAAGGTGGAGCTCCAAGAATTGTATAATTGAAACTCGATTTTTCTAATGTATCTTCAATTTCTCGTTTGATCCTGCCTTGAAGCATATCTACATTCGTATCTGGTTTTCCATATACGGAAATATAAACAATACGGTTTATTCCTAGTCTTTCTGCTTCTTCAAAAACCATTAACACAGAATCTCTTTCAATGAGTTTTAATTTACGGATCATTTTTCGATTGAAAGCAGAAACACTGATGACTATTGCATTTACTCCTTCAAGAGCTTGGATTACTACTTCCTTGGAAGTAATGTCTCCTATTATGATTTCAGGTTCCTCTCCAAGAATTTGTCTCGCTTTCGTCATATTTCGAGATAAGATCCTAACTTTTTGATTATCAGCGGTCAGGGCTTTCACAATATGTCTACCATAATGTCCTGTCCCTCCTAAGACTAGAATCAATCCACTCTTTGTCATTGCAATCAATCCTTAGTAATAGCTAAGTATTCAATCTAAATTAATCATTAGGAAAGAGTTCATCTTGTAACATCTTTAAATTCAATGCTATGCTTTGAATAAACTCTATTAAGTACATAAATGAACTTATAAAATCTTGATTATAAGTTTGCAAGGCAATTGAATGAGAAGTATCTTTTCTGGACTTAATAATTAGTAATCCTGATGGATTTTCGGTTTCTGAATCAATAAAAAGGAAGTTGGGTCGGATTGATAAGAATTGACCGAGATTATCTAAAATTGGAGTAATTATTGGATTCGTGTCTACTGGGATCATTTTTCCAAGAGTTTCTAATTTACTTGCGTTTATTCCTAAATGTTCTGAACAAATAGTATCTAAGGAAACCTTTAGTTGTTCAGTTTCCTCTTCTAACATAATAAGATATACATTTATTCCTCTAGTTATCGCATTTTGAAGATTAGGAATAACAGGTTCAATATATTCAGGGATTAAATTACTGAATATCGAAATCTCAGCAGAATCAATGATTTCTTTCTCAATTCGTTCAATATTAGAATTGCCTTTAACCATCCATATCTCTTGAGGTGTTTTTTCAACTGTTTCAGTCATTTTTGCTAGATTCTGAGTTGATCTTTCAGCTGCTTTTTCAATTGGAATAGTAAGAGATTTTTGCATATATGAGATAAGATCGGATGGATTACTATAAAAAAGACGAAATGTATTAGCACTCCCCTTGATTTCTCCTTTTAATACTAATTTTTTGGAAATAAGGCCCCCAAGTGCTTGATAAATTTTATTACGTCTAATATCTGTTTTTTCTTCTATTTTAGATACTTCTCCTAATCCACCAAGTTGAAATAGAGCTAAAAGTGTTTTACTTTCGTTTTGTGATAACCCAAGCGTCTGAAAATCCGTAATTAAGAATTCTTCAATGTTCATAATTAATGATTTACCCCTTGAGGGGTATCAAATAATAAACTTTATAAATGTTTCCCCCCGAGGGGTAACATAAATATGTTATTGTTGTAATCAGGTATATCAATTAACACCTGTAAATTAAAATTAGATAGTTTGTTTTGGTGAGTTTTATGACATTTGATATTGAAATCTCTCAGGTCTCCAAACGATTTGGAGATGTCATTGCAGTAGATAACCTTGATCTCCAGGTAAATAGGGGGGAAATCTTTTGTCTCGTCGGGCCTAATGCAGCAGGTAAAACCACTACCATACGTTTATTATTAGGGATTTTAAAGCCTGAAAAAGGATCGGGAAAAATTTTAGTTAAAAATTTTCATATTCCCCGAGAAAAGAAAAGGCTTAGACGGATAATGGGGTACCTCCCTCAACAGAGGGCACTTTATGATCTTTTGACTACTAAAGAGAACATTAAATTCTTCGCACAAGCCAAAGGCGTTCCAGGCGATATAGCAGACAAAAATACATCTTTAATGATTGATAAACTTTCTCTCAATAAGCATCAAAACAAATTAGCTCTTCATTTATCAGGAGGAACACAACAAAGAACTGCTTTGGCACAAGCAATGGTGAATAAACCAGAGATTGCATTTCTTGATGAACCAACTGTCGGTCTTGATCCTGTCTTGCGTCGAGAATTTTGGCACTATTTTCGAGAAATAGCCAGAGACCAAGGAACAACAATTTTAGTCACTACTCACTACTTAAATGAAGCAGAGTGGGCGGATAGAGTAGGTGTGATGAGAAATGGATCCCTCCTTGCGGTTGATACTCCAGAAAACCTGTTGAAGCAAACTGGACAAAAAAATATGGAAAATATGTTTTTTGAGTTAATTAAAGGTGACATGGCTTGAGATTTGCTTATTTAATAACTCTAAGATTGTGGAAACAACTTTTACGAGATAGACGGACATTAGGCTTGTTATTATTTGCCCCAATCATATACATTATAGTTTTTGGTATTGCATTCGGGGGTGAAATCGAACATGAACCAATAATTGTCATCAATGAGGATAGTGATACTCAAATAATGAGAATAGAACTACTCCCTGGTCCTCCATACATAAATACTACATTTCAGGATGTCTCTTCTCTTGGAGCTAAAATTGTAGAATCACTAAACAATTCGGTCAAAGTGGATGTTACCATTAGTTCTCTTAAGTATTCTGATACCAAGGAATTAGTTAACGAAAAGCAATATAAATGTGCTATTTGGATTCCTACTAATTTTACATACAATCTGGCTTCATTCTCTGGTCAAAATCTTTCGATAAAACTATTTTTAGACAATAGTAATCCCCAGGAAGGAGGAGTAATTATTCAGGCGTTTCAAGAGGCATTTCAAGAAGCCACTGGTGAGTTCCGAGAAAATCTGAAATTAGACATAGATTACGCTCATGGAGAGGATTCGACAACTCTAGACTTCTTCGCGCCTGCAATGATCATC
Source organism: Candidatus Hodarchaeota archaeon (assembly GCA_029856365.1). GTDB lineage: Archaea > Asgardarchaeota > Heimdallarchaeia > Hodarchaeales > Hodarchaeaceae > Hodarchaeum. Next base: position 43,889 of record JAHQWW010000016.1, on the reverse strand, counting down.
TTTGGAGTATTCTTTTTCTCCTTTATACTCATAATGATGAATCTAATCGGTGAAAGGAAGGGAGGAACATTACCATTACTTTTACAATGTCCATATGATAAAGGACAAATCATTCTTGGCTATCTTGCAGCTTTCTCAGTAGTAAGCATGGCTCAAACAACTGTAATAATTATCGTGGCAAGAGCTATGTTTGATATTTCCTTTGGAACCACTTTTGCACATTATATTTCACTCTATATCGGTGCCGTTATCCTTGGATGGAATGGATTAGTATTAGCAATCTTTTTATCATCTTTTGCTCGTTCTGAATTTCAAGCAGTCCAATTTGTCCCGTTAGTGATCTTACCAGCGCTATTACTATCAGGTATAATTATCCCAATTAGTCAAATCCCTCTGATTATTCGTTGGGTCTGTTATTTATTACCTACAACATATGGTGTTCATCTGTTGCGACAAATCTCTATTGAAGGATATACTTTAGAGTTGCTTAACCTTGATCTATTTGCAATGCTTATATTCTTTGGATTATTTCTTATTGGGAGTCGATTTACTCTTAAAGAAACTTAAATCCGAAACTTTATAAGAAACGATTCTGATTACCACAGAGATGGCTTACTAATCTTAGGTTTTTCAACAATTTGGGCTAATCATTCTTCGTATAAAAGAAATAAGGTGTATAACTATTTTTAAAAATGAAATGTTCACAAGTGAAAACTTTTTTAACTTAGGAATGAATGTTTTGTAAACATAAATAAATATTGGGTGATCAATTGGAATTCTTTCCTGCACTTCAACTGACTTTTTTTGGTGGTTGGCTGCTTTTGATATGGATTTGGGTTTTACAACCCACAATTCTGTTGATAATGCCTAAAGAAGTCCGATCTCGGTTGTTAGATCGTTCTACCTTTACAAAGGATCAAAAAATCTTAACTGGAGTATCAAAGCTTCTCGTCCTTATAGTCCAGATTCTTGTAATACTGACTCCTCTGGCTATTGGATCCATCGAATTCCTTATTGGATTAAGTCTATTCATATTAGGAATAGTAGGAGAAGTTATAGCTGTTATTAACTTTAAAATGACCCCTTTAGACGAACCAGTAACCCAAGGGCTTTATAAAGTTTCACGTAATCCCCAGGAGACAATGCTTACAATAGCTTTTTTTGGTGTTTGCTTTGCAGTTGGATCATGGTTTCTTATTTTCTTCTTTGGATTCTCACGAATATTCAATCATTTTCACATTCTTGCCCAAGAAAAAGCTTGTTTAAAGGAATATGGAGATGCTTACCAAGAATATATGAAAAAAGTACCCAGATACTTTTTGTTTTTCTAAACTAAAGCTGATTCGTAATGAGTAATACTCAAAACCCAGACATAGTAGTCCAATATGAAAACTTTGAGCGAAACCATCCTGAGAAAACTATTTCATTAAATGGCTTGGAATGGAAGTATATTACTGGCGGGTTGGGTGATGAAGTTATACTCTTACTTCCAGGGGGAACACGACGCCCTGGAATGAGGTTTCAGTTTTTATTGGAATTGGAAGAACATTATAAAGTAATTTCACCATCCTATCCTCTAATATGTCATATGAAATCATTAATCGATGGAATCGCGGCTATTCTTGAGTATGAATCAATAGATAATGTTAATGTCTTTGGAGCATCATTTGGTGGACTAGTTGCACAATTTTTATTAAAAGAGTACCCTAGTCGGATATCTAAAGTCATTTTGAGTAATACAGGGACAGCTGTCTCAGATAATAAGTTTTTGAAGAAATTAAGACGCTTTCAGAAATTAGTACAATTCATCCCTGATAGGATCGTTAGAACTATCGCAAAAAGATCATTTATCAAAGGTATAAATTTTCCTGAAGAAGTTAAAACCTTTTATGAGCAATTTCTTTACCAAACTTTCAGTAAAGATGTCGTTCTCTGTCATTTCAACTGTTTAATTGATTTTCATACTAATTACTTATTCGATCCCTCTGAATTAGACCGTTGGCAAGATCGATTATTAATTATAAATGCTGAAGACGATACATTTGTTGGAAAAGACACCAGTGCTGCATTATACTCTGTTTATCCAACTGCAAAATTCTATTCTTTCGAATCTGGCGGACACGTCCTTAGTCTTACAAAACACGACGAGTACTTTCAACTTATCACTAATTTTCTTGATTGAGTATGAGAAGGAATGACTTAAGACATTTTAATTGCTGAATAAAACAAAAACTCCAAGAAAAACAAGGTGAGTAATCTTAGAAAATTAACAAATCGAGTTAGTGAATAACAATAGCAAGATAATGATTTGAAGAAATAGTAATAAAGAGAAAAAGAACTTTGATTAAAAGGATAGCAAGTTACAAATATTTTTTCTTATAAATAATAATGATTATGAGTCCTAGAATGGAGGGGAGAAGCGGAAAATTAATGCCAGAGGATTGAGGCTTAAGTAGGACGTTATCCGCAGACTCCACTTCGAATTTTTCATAATAGTCCATTATTAACACTGAATCACTATCCTTAACTCTGCTATCTTCAATGCTTTTCAATGTAATTCCCGAATATTTACTTTTCCACATTTTAAGATCTGAAGTTATTGTAAAAGTTCCCTCTTCTTCAATCATTGTTGTCTCATAACCTTCTATCTCAAGAACCCAGCAAGGGATATTAGCTGATTCACCATTATAGGTAATTTGGTAGTCATCATCCCTTATAATGGTAAATTCAACATCTTTTTTATCTATTTCAAAGGATATTTCATCATTTATTTCCCAATCGGAGGTATCCATGCCTAAAATTGTCAATTCTTCATCATCAGTTGTTTCAAGAGTAATTGGATCTATTTCAATAAACTCAGATGAGACTTCTTCCTTCATTCGTGCCGTCAAATGAATTTGAAGAGAGATGGGATCACTATTATAATCTGCATTATTCCACCAAACAAATATGTAGAAATCAGGGGCAGTAGAGGTGAAAGTATCATCTATTCCTATATTAGTATGTATTAATTCAACACACTCTATTGGTTGTGTATCATTTTCTTCTGTCCATTTTAAAAACTGAGTTGAGTTGAAGATTATGAAATCGATATAACCCCCATTGACTGTGAAAGAGTAGTCAATAGCATCCCCTTCTTCTAGCCAGATACTAACAGGATATATGAAATAGGGGTCAAGAGATCCACTAGTATCCTCTAGAACATATTCTTGGGCAGGAGACACAATGGTAAAGTTGAATACTAATTCTCCCGAGGATAGACTTCCATTGTATTCGTATCTTCCTTCAACAGTAGATTCAATATCAAATACGTCCAATATATGATCCGTACTAATATCATTTTCAAATGTTATGATACCTCCCTGTTTCCAAAATTTTTCAACTGTAAAATCTCCTTGTCCTGTAATTGTAACTAAACTAAGGATAAAAAAGAGAAATATAAGAGCCAAAAATCTAATTTTAAAATTCTTTTTCATTATTATCACAAATCAGCTTTTTTACTCAGTTGATATGAGACGAAATACTTAGAAATTCTAGATTCTCATCTAAAATTTTTTAATAGCAGAGGGAATTCAGATTATTGAGTTTCATTGATGCATAGAAAGAATGACATTGTGACTTTGTATAATAAGTTCAAGAGGAGGTTCTCATTTTTATTAATTGTTATTGTATTTACACATGTCTTCGTACCAATAATTCTTTTGCAAAAACAGATACCATCACAAGTTAACTCAATAATAAATGATCTAGTGCCTTCAATTGATATTAATAATGAAGTAAATAATCCTTCTGAAGATTATAATGCGTGGAATAATTATAGCAAATTAAAAGAAGGGAAAACATTGCCTCAATATCTTGAAACTTCTCAACAAAAACATATACACCTTTCTAGATCATTAGAAGAAATATTCCAAACAACACCCAGATCTTTATGGGACAAAAAGCAAGTTAAACTCTTAGTTTTCTTTAATTCCTTTCAAGAGATGAGAAATCCAGTACTTGCCAAACATGACTTCGAAATCTTAAACTCTATGCCGATTGCCATTATGCAAACCTCACTAGAATCAGTGAATGATGTAAAATCACTCCCTGGCGTAAAAGGGGTATTTTTAGATGAATACATTCCTTTCATAGAAGAAGACTGGAATTCTTTTGATATTTCTATATTTCCTTCAGAAAATATTATTGGAGCACGATATTTGCAGAACCTTGGGATAAATGGTTCAGGAGTAACAATTGCTATTCTTGATACTGGTATTGATAAAACACATCCAGATTTAGATGATATTGACAATGATGATTCAACAAAAGATCCAAAGGTCATCTTAGAAGCTTCATTCGTTGATTTTGACAATGATGGCATGAATGATACCAATCCCATGGATGATCATTTTCACGGTACACATGTTGCCGGTATTGCTGCAGGTAATGGCTACCTCATAGGAGTAGCCCCTGGAGCTAAGCTTATGAATGGAAAAGTTTTAGACAAAACAATCGGAGGATATATTAGTTGGATCGTGAAGGGGATAGATTGGGCTGTTTCTAATGGTGCTGACATTGTTTCAATGTCCCTCGGTGGTTTACCAGGAGACGCAGATCCTCTTTTTGAGGAAGCCATACATTCAGCTTGGGAAAATAATGTCATGGTTATCACTTCTGCTGGGAACAGTGGACCAGAACCTAACAGCATTTCTAGCCCAGGGATGGAATCGAAATCAATTACCGTTGGTGCATCAAATATCTATAACGATGTGGCTTTTTTTTCCAGTAGGGGTCCTTCTCCCAATGGCGTTGTTGACCCAGACATCGTTGCACCAGGAAGAGGCATTCTCTCTTTAGAACCAGGAGGGCAATATACCATTGCTAGTGGAACTTCTATGTCAGCTCCAGCTGTTGCAGGTGTAGCAGCCCTTCTTCTCTCTTTCAATCGTTCAGAAGAACTTGGGGCTAGTATAGATGAAATTAGAAGTGCAATGTTGAGTACAGCATCTGATATGGGTAGGCATGTTTTTGTTCAGGGAGCAGGACTAATAAACGCTTCTGCTGCACTTGAATATCTTCAAACTCCATCAGTTTTCGCATATCCATCCTTTATTAACTCATCTCCATTAATACTTAGTCCAGGAGAATTATTTGAATATCAATTAGACATATTTCTCAACCAATCTTTTAATGCATTTAATATAACTTCATCTCTACAACCTTATGTCAATGCTTCTTTAGTAGATTTGGACACTGAGGGATGGATTAGGGCTAGAGTAAAAGTTGCCATGCCTGATTCTGCCATGAATGGCGCCATCATGGTAAAAAACGGAAGTAAAATCTATTACAATGCCACCCTTTATCTTCAACCTGATGTAATAAGTAATGACGCGGATAGCGGAACAGACGCAGGTGAAACATATGGTGGCGCACTACCTGTGATCATTGGAACCCCTATCACTGGAGAAATAAACAAATGGGATAGAGATCTTTATTCATTCCCAGTTGTTAAGGATCAAGTTTATTCTGTTGAACTTACTAACCTTACAGGGAATCTTAATCTTTTTATTACAGACGAAAATGGAACTTTTTTCAATCGAAGTACTAGAGAGGGGCATCTTCCTGAAATTGCTATCTTTAAAGCGCAAAGTTCTGGGGACTATTTCATAAGGATTGAAGATAAGACACCAGGACAATATGTTTTACTCATTCAAGAAACTGATGAAAGAGCACTATCTTCTTTTCAACCTGCCTCCTTAACTGGAAAGATTGAAAGTAACCCTGTCGATTTTGATTCAGATGGTTTATTTGATGAATTATCATTCTCAATTGAGGTCAATGTTTCAAAAGCAGGGAAGTATAATTTTTGGTATTCAATTGCTCAAAATCGTCCTGATTATCATTTCGGGCGGTACGTGTTCATGTGGGACTGGTTGAATTTAACTTTAGCAGAAGGTATCCAGAATTTAAGTATCTCAGTCCCAGGGGGTCTTTTAGAATCATCAGGATATAATGGATCTTATATCATAAACGAGTTGGCTTTAGGAAAAAATAATTTCTCTTTGTTTTTGAATTACAATTTAGAGGTTTATACAACATCTATTTATGACTGTACCTCATTCAACCAGCTTGATAATCGTTTGAACTCATATAAAATTGAAAAAGAAGATATTGGAGGAAATAGTTTCCCTGAAAAGATTAAAATTGAACTGGAATTCAGTTTCTCAAAAACTGGAGCTTTTGGAATTGGTATTCCAATTTGGAACGAGAATCAGAACGAACTTCTTGCTTATGAAATAGAGACATTTAGTGTTTATCAACCAGGTTTAACCACTGTTACAATAGAGTTTTTCGTACAACAATTCCAAAATATAAGCGACCTAGCAGTATTTGGTATTCTTGGATCGTGGTATAGATATCACATCCCTATATTCTATGAAATACCCAAAGAAACTCTTACTGATTTTGACTCAATTGTCGGTTTTACAATAATGGACCGCGCTATTGATTCAGACAGTGACGATAAGCTTGATGCAATTCGATTCAGTATTGATATCACTTCAAAAATTAATACAAAAATTATCGTTTTTACAGGACATCCATTCAGTTATCCTAATGAAACAATGATCCTTATTAATTCCTCTGAAAAGAGTGTTATGTTAGTTCAAGGAATTAATAGCTTCTCAATTGACTTTGATGCAAGAATATTCAAAGCTAATAATCTAATAGGGCCATATTTTTTCCCAAGCATGGGTTTCACATTTGAGGAATATGATTTTACCCTGTATATTCCTTATATCACCAAGGAGTATACTGCTTCTGATTTTGAATCTCCTGTAGCATGGTTTTCTTCATTTCTTGGTAGTACGAAATTTGAAAACTCCACTGACGCAGGAATTGAGGTTTCATGGGAAGTAACTTCGATAGCTCAAATTGACGTCATTTTTGAATTTGATATTCGTGATTATGAACCTATTCAAGGAGATTTCTTGAAAATTATTAATTTTACAAAAAACCTCACTTTAGGTTTGAACACCATTAAACTCAAAATTGAAGCAGAGGATCTGTTTAATTCTAGTTATATTGGCAGTCTTGAAATATATACTGCAAGCATTTATTCCCCTGATCGTCAAGATGGCCTTAAACATCGTTATCAAAAAAATAATTTGTCTTTGATTGCTTTTGCTTTTCATGCAGGAGTATTACCGAGTGTTAACTACTCAGACTATTCCCCGTATGTTGATGCTTTCTTCAATAAGGTACCAGAGATTATACTGAATAATACTGGTCTTTTCATTGATATATCAATCGGAATTAACAAGGTAGGAACATATGATGTGGGGGTCGATCTTTTTTCAAGAAATGACTATTCTGTACAAAGAATTAGAAATAATACTATAATTAATGCAAATAAACTAGGAAATTACACTCCTACATTCTTCTTCTCTGGGAAAACTCTTGTAAGAAATGCTTTTGACGAATCTATTTATGGGAACATCTCTATTCTTAGTTTAGAATCCGTCTATAAAGCAAGTTTAAACATTCCACACTTTAAAGCAAACAAAAGTACATTTAATTACAAACTACCAATCCGAGTGTCAACAATAACCTCTGATGCCCAGGATAGAGATGAGGATGGAAAACTTGATACAATTGTGATTTCTTTGTTAATTAATATTTATCAAGAAGGGAATTATGATTTTTCAGCAAAAGTTCATGCTCAATTGAATAATTTTTATGAGGCCCAATTAGGAACTATATCAGTAACACAAGAGTATTTTCCAGAAGGTATACATAATATCTCATTTTTAATTCCTTATTATTATTTATTAAAAAGCTCTAAGAAAGCTGATGATTTAGATATATTACCTTTAACTGAAATCTTTTTAGTCCCGCTTTATTCTTCTGATGATGAAGGAATGTTTGTAATCTTGACTCAACCATTATTTATAGACCAAATATATGATCTTAGAGAGTTTTTCATGAGTCCACCTTTGTCTATCGGACACATTAGGATTGTTCAGGGGGATGGTAATGAGGATGGAATAGCTGATAGAATTGAGGTAAATGTTGCCATTGTTGTGAATCGTGTCATTAGTTACTCCCTGGAAGTTTCAGTGGAAATTTATTGGGATAAAAGTTCCAATACACTTGATAAAGTAACCTTTTACAATCCTGCCGCCACTGGTATTAAATACCACACCATTCCTTTCACCTTCTCTGATATATTCTCCTCTAGTAACCCTCCAAACCATTTTAGTGTCAAAGCGTCCATTGCTGCAGTATCGTTTGACGGAATAATAATAGACAGTTATGTCACACCAGTAAATATCCGATTCTATACTGAATCTATAATCAGTACAACAATTCCTAACATAACTGCGTCTACAACAACAACTGAGAAAAGAACTCCTGGAATTGAAGTTTATTATATTATACTAGCTCTTACTCTAGTTACTAGTATAATAACTATTAGAAGGAGGAAAATAGACAAGAGGAAAGAATGAAATATGTGGGTAATCTTTTCTTTTTGGACTAAATGTTTAAGGAGGGGGAATACATAAACAAAATTTTTGATTCTTCACATTTTCCAAGTAAAATGGCTTTTACTGTTATAGAATACCTGCAAAACAATGATACTAATGAAAAAATTAACATTTTAGATATTGGATGTGGAGAGGGACGTGATGATCTTTATTTAGCTCAAAATTTAAAAAACAGACGAATAGTTGCCATTGATCCTTCCCGAGAAGCAATTCGGAAAGCTAGAATAACTCTATCAGGAGAAGATGACATTGAATTCCATTCTATTGGTTTTAAAGAAGTACATGAAAATGAACAATTCGATGTCATTCTTATCTCTAATGTTTATCATTTTTTCAATAAAACCGAACGAGAACTCTTTAGAGACAAAATTAAGAAACTTCTAAAATCACAAGGGTGGTTCTTCCTTAGTACACTTTCTAGCAATGATAAACAATATTATGGTTGTGGAACGCCAGTCCCCAATGATCCTAATTCTTTTAAGGGTATAACCTATCTTCATTTTGCTAGTAAATCCGAAATCATGGAGGATTTTAGTTTTCTAAAAGTAATGGAGTTAAATGAATACTATCAGAAGAATTATCCAACTGACTCAGACTACCATACCATGTGGATGTTAGTTTGTAGATGTTGTTAGTGTGTAAACTCATTCTCCACACAATAAATGGTATAACTGTGTAAATTGGAGAATGGATACATCCCTAACTGGAAAAGAACCGCAATCATCTCTTTTTAGATTTTCAATCATCAATCTAGATGTACCAAGTATTTATCAGCATCTTACCAATTTGCATTATTTTATAAATTCTTTATAATAAGTCTAATTTTTTGACTAAGCCAGGATATGTCGTTATCCATAGATTTGAAATTGTTTTCTAATTTCTTTCAATAAAGCTAATGAGTGATCCAAATTTTTTGTTTCTATTGCTAATTGTACTACTACATGATTAAAGGGTAAATCGGGAGAGTAACGATCAACATTTATATCAACAATATTTGCTTCTAACTCCGAAATAATTTCTAACAGGTTTTCAAGCTCACCTGGCTTATCTTCCATTAAAACCTTGAGCTCCTTATAGCGGCCAGACTTTATCAATCCTTGTGTAATAAGTTTGCTTAAGATAGTTATGTCTACATTACCCCCACTAACCACTAATGCTGTTTTCTCCCCCCTTTTAGCAATATTTCGATAGAGTAGGGCTGCCAATGCTACTGCTCCGGCCCCTTCCACTACTGACTTACATCGCTCTAAAAGAAGTAACATAGCTCTCGCGATTTCCTCTTCTTCAACGATAACAATGTCATCTATTTGTGATTTTATAATGGAGAATGTGAATTCACTCGGGCTTTTGATAGCAATACCATCAGCAATGGTATTACCCTTTTCTGTTTGAACCAAAATCCCATCTTGAAAGGATTTATAAGCCGCATCCATTTCCCTAGCTTGAACACCAATAACCCTACAATTCGATTTTCTAGCTTTTATAGCCGTTGCTATCCCAGATATTAATCCTCCTCCTCCAATGGGGCATATCACTAAGTCAACGTCTGGAAGATCTTCTAATATTTCTAATCCAATGGTTCCTTGACCTGCAGCAATATATGGATCATCAAATGCGTGAACTAATGTGAGTTTCTCTTTTTTTCCGATCTCCTTTGCTTTTATAAATGCTTCTTCAAAACTATTACCATACAAAATAACTTGTCCCCCATAACCCTTTGTTGCTTCAATTTTGGGAATTGGTGCTCCTTTAGGCATAACAATGGTAGAATTAAAGCCAAACATAGCTGCTGCTAAAGCTACGCCCTGTGCATGATTACCTGTACTAACTGCTACCACACCTGTCTTTTTGATTTTTTCTAAGTTGGCTATTTTGTTGTATGCTCCCCGAACTTTAAATGAACCTCCTTTTTGCAAATTCTCATGTTTTAAGTAAACCTCACAACCCGTCATATTAGAAAATGTGGTAGAATGATTTAACGGTGTTCGTTTTACTTTTCCTTCAAGTGTTTTCTGGGCTTTAAGAATATCATCTATAGTTAACGGGATCAAATCAATCACCTAATTATTTTACAAATATGAATTCAACTAAAGAAAATAATAATTAAGTTCATTTTTATCTTATTAAAATCTTCCAAGACATTTATTAACATGTAGGATTTGAATATTCTGAGAAAAATGTGGCGAACACGACCTGACTCCCACTCTGTTTGGAAAATCCCTGGAGTTGTTAAAAGACTTAATCGTTATTATCAACTAATTCATGAAGAGAAAATCGCACGTTATCTCTTAACAAAAGCATTACCAATAGATATTGATTTGCAAACTGATTTACCAGTGCTTTGGCGTGAACATGAACGATTGGCATCAGAATTCAGCACTTTCATAATTGAATACGATGAGGGAGCTCAAGCGAACGTTGTTCCAGAACCAGTTAAACCATCTTTTCTTGATTTAAAGATTAAAATTGCTGATGAAATACTTAAGGAATGCTGTTTTTGTGAACGTCAATGTAAAAAAAATCGGGAAGCAGGAGAACTTGGTGTTTGTAAAGTTGGAAAGGACGCAATCATAAGCTCTGCTTTTTTACATATGGGAGAGGAAACTGTGCTTGTACCCTCAGGAACGATCTTTTTTTCAGGATGCACTTTTAAATGTGTCTTCTGTCAAAACTATTCTATTAGTCAAGAATGGAGGGATCGTCAAAGTGGTAAAATCCGTGATGGCATCAACCGAACCCCTCAACAAATTGCTCTTATTGCTGGAGCATTGGCCAGGGAAGGTGCTCGAAATATAAATTGGGTTGGTGGAGATCCCACCTCCAATCTTCATGTGATTCTCCATGTTCTTCAAGATTTTGATATAAACATTTGTCAGCTTTGGAATTCAAATATGTATCTAAGTACTGAGGGAATGAAATTATTATTGGAAGTTATGGATTTCTGGTTACCAGATCTAAAATACGCCAATGATGATTTTGCTAGACGAATGTCGAAAATTCCAAATTATTGGTTAGTAGTCACTCGCAACATAAAAATGGCTCATGATAAAGGTTCTGGGGAAATGATAGTTCGGCATTTAGTAATGCCTGATCGGATAGAAGCAGATACCTTCCCTATCCTTGAATGGTGTAGTAAAAGTGTTCCCAAGGCAATGGTTAATGTCATGGGTCAGTATAGGCCGATGCATCATGTTCGCAAGAATCCTGATAAATATAAAGACATCAACAGAGGCATTACATACAAAGAATTGACTTTAGCTAGAGAGAAAGCAGAGGAACTCAATATCCTTTGGAAACCTGTATCTTAAAACAAGACTTTGGTTTTTATAAAATGTACAATATTGGAGCTGATGAAATGCAGGAACGAAAACTTCTCTTATTTATAATGGATGGTGTGGGTGATCGTCCAATACCAGAATTAGGTGGGAAAACACCCTTGGAAGCGGCCAAAACGCTTACAATGGACAAGTTGGCCCAATTGGGAATAACTGGTCATTTACACACGATTGGACAAGGAATTACACCTGGTAGTGATACTGCGCACCTTGCGCTCTTTGGATACAATCCTTATGAAGTATACACTGGAAGAGGACCCTTTGAGGCGGCTGGAACTGATGTGTCAGTGAAACCAGGTGATATCGCTTTTCGGACAAATATGGCTACAATAAAAGACGGAATAATACTTGATAGACGAGCCGGTAGAATTTCTGAAGGAACCCTAGAAATTGAACAAGCACTTCAAAATATTAGAATAGAAGATATAGAAACGATATTCAAAGTGGGAATAGACCACCGTGCTTCACTTGTATTAAGGGGCCCTGGTTTATCTAATAATGTTACTGGAAATGATCCTAAAATTGAAAATAAGAAACCTAATCCAATTATTCCGACAAGTTTGGAAGCTGAAAAAACAGCTCGTGTATTAAAACAATTCATCCGAGAGGCATCAGAAATAATGGCTTCTTTGGAGATAAATCAGAAAAGGATTAGTAAAAATAAACTGCCTGCAAACTACTTGTTAGTCCGAGGTGCAGGTAAGGCTCCTCATTTAGAAAATTTTCAAACAAAATATGGCCTCACTGCTGAATGTGTCGCAGGAGGTGGTTTATATAAGGGAGTTGCCTCAATTTGCGGAATGAAGATTAATAATAATCATGCAGGTACTGGTGGTGTTCCTACTGATCTTCATTCCAAAGTTAAAGCAGTTATGAAATCGTTACAAAGATCTCAATTTGTGTTTTTACACGTTAAGGGAACCGACAATTTTGGGCACGATAATAAACCGCTTCAAAAAATGGAATTTATTGATGAAATAGATATTGCTATAGAACCCTTTTTGGAATTATTACCAGAAACTATCATTTGTATCACTGGAGATCACAGCACTCCTTGCGTGATGCGAGACCATTCTTCTGATCCACTCCCAGTTTTGATAGTAGGTGAGGGTGTTCGCCCAGATCAAGTAACTGAATTCGGTGAGCGGCCAACCATGAGAGGAGGATTAGGTCATTTAATAGGCCAACAACTTATTCCTTTAATGCTGGGTATTGCTGGAAGAGTTCATAAATTTGGAGCCTGAATCAAAGAAATTTTCGAAACATACCAAATGAAAATATCATCTCAGATAAAGATGAAGGAATAAGGATCAATCCTAATAAGCATGATCGACTTTTTAGTCTGTTTGAACCACGAGGAAAAGCAAAGATTTAAGTCTAAGGCCTTGGATTGGGTCTCTATATTTCAATTTCAATTATAAAATTACATCAGAGAAGAATATGGGTGGAATCAGAAGGAGAGGGGAAGGGTAGTACATTTTATTTCTCAATTCCAAAATAGATATCAGCTTTTCATAAATTAAAATATCTAATAAAATTTTAAAAAAAAAAGATTAATTTGATAAAGACTTGAGAGAATCCCTATTCTTAAGCCCCGTGGTGTAGACATGTTGTGGATATCATCCACAATTAGGCAATGTGGACTAGCATAAGAGGCTTTGACCCTCTCGACCCCGGTTCAAATCCGGGCGGGGCTGCTTCTTTCTTCTCTTTCTTACTCAAATGGTAAAAATAAAAATTCAGAACAAGCCCCGTGGTGTAGCGGCTATCACTTCGGACTCTGAATCCGATAACCCCAGTTCGATTCTGGGCGGGGCTGTCATTTCTTTTTTACTTTCTGAGTTTTCTTAATCTTGGCCCAAGGGTCACGTAAAGTTATCGTGCGATTAAAAACTAGCTGTTCAGGTGTTGTATCCACTGAATCAACACAAAAGTATCCTAAACGTTCGAATTGATACGTCATCCCCGGTTTTGTGGCCAGAAGACTCGGTTCTACATAACAAGATAACTTCTCTAAAGATTTGGGATTCAAATTTTTTTCAAAGTCTGCATTTTCCAAAGGATTCTCCTTGATGAAAAGCCTATCATATAAACGTGCTTCTGCTTTGATTGCTTGTTCAGCTGAAACCCAATGGAGAGTAGCTCTTTTTCGTCCATTAGGAGCAAATCCTCCTTTGGTTTCAGGGTCATATAATGCATGTAATTCTATTATCTCTCCAGATTTATTATCTTTAATTACATCAACACATTTAATATAATATGCATATCGAAGTCGAACCTCTCTCCCGGGTGCTAACCGATAGAATCTCTTTGGGGGCTCTTCAAGAAAATCATCACGTTCAATGTATAATATTTGTGAAAATGGTATTTTTCGTGATCCTTTGTTTGGATCTTTAGGATGATTAGGGGCATCCAGTTCTTCAACCTTATCCTCTGGATAGTTCTGAATCACAACCTTTAGGGGACGCAGTACAGCCATTACACGATTGCAATTTTTATCCATTTCTTCACGGATGCAGGCTTCCAAAAGGCCAACATCTATGTAATTCTCTCTTTTTGATATTCCGACTTTAGTTAAGAAATTTCTGATAGCTACTGGAGGAAAACCACGTCTACGTAAACCTGCAAGTGTGGGCATACGAGGGTCATCCCAGCCAGAAACCTGCTCACGTTCAACTAATTTCAATAAGCGTCGTTTACTCATAACAGTGAATGTTAAGTTCAATCGTGAAAATTCAATTTGTTCAGGACAGTGTTTAAGCATGTTTAAAGAAAGGAGCTGATCTCTATACCAATTATATAGGGGTCTATGTGTTTCAAATTCTAATGAGCAGAGTGAATGAGTGATTCCTTCGATTGCGTCTGATTGTCCATGTGTATAATCATAACTGGGGTATATAATCCATTTATCTCCTGTTCTATAATGCGGTTCTCTCTTTATTCGGTACATTATTGGGTCGCGCATTAGCATATTAGGAGATGTCATGTCAATTTTAGCTCTTAACACCCGAGAACCATCTTTAAACTCTCCCTTAAGCATCCTCTTAAATAGATCAAGATTTTCTTTCACTGATCGATTACGATATGGACTTTCTATCCCTGGGTCATCTGATGTCCCCCTTTGTGCTTTAATTTCTTCTACGCTCAAATCACAAACATAAGCTTTTCCAGCTTTAATTAATTCTATAGCAAATTGATATAATTGTTCAAAATAATCCGATGCAAAATAGAGTCTATCTTCCCAATCGAACCCAAGCCATTGAATATCTTTTTCAATTGCCTCTACATATTCCATGCTTTCTTTTGTAGGATCTGTATCATCAAACCGTAAATTACATAGTCCATTGAATTCACTTGCGATACTAAAATTAAGATAAATCGATTTCGCGTGACCAATGTGTAACCAACCATTGGGTTCAGGAGGGAAACGAGTATGGACACGTCCATTATTTTTATTGTTTTCCACATCTTCTGAAATAATTTTCCGAATAAAATCTTTGGGAGCTGTAACTTCGTCAGAATTAGCTGTTTTCATTATTTTATCACATAAATAGAATATTTATTTTTGGATTTCCAAGAGGAATATTTCTAAGCGAAGATTATATTTTTTATTTTTATAAAGCTCCCATATCATTTGACCCGATTTATTTATTTCTTCATTAGGAAAAGATTATCATTTGAAATTGTAGCTAATTGAGAAGTAGAAAGTGAAACATTAATTAGAAATACACAAAAGTTTTCATATTGAACGATTCTTGGCCCTTTAATAGAGAAGAAATAGAAGAATGGTTGAATGAAGCAAAAAGAATGGGATTTACCACAGTAAACGGTTTAGATAATTCTTTAGCAAAAAATGCCAAAGAACTCATTTTTACTCGCTCAATACAAGATTCTTATCTCTCCCACATTAAAGCTCAATTGCAATTAGCTCTTATGCGATTACAATTGTGTCGAATCTTATTTTTGTGTCATAAGAAATGCAAAACTGGAAATACTAATATAGTTGGATTTGAAGGTTATAGTGTTAACTAGCTGAAGATAAGAGAATTTTAGCTCCTAGAAATGATCCAAATTTTTCAATTCTCAAATTTTAATTCTAAATATGACCAAGATTTTGTTAATCAATTTAGAGAATACAAAAAACTTCATGAATTAAACAATATTTTACAAGAACTGTCTTACAAGGTGTTTAAGATGGTAAAAAATAAGCAAATTAAACCTTATCATAAATGGATTCCTAATATAACACCCGAACAGGTCTTTGAAGATATGATATCTTTCAATGATATTAAAATTCTTAATGATTATATTTATTGGTCTGAACTACGTCCTGCAGAGAATGGTCGAGTCGCACTCGTTTGTCAAAACGATAAGGGGGAAGTTTTTGATGTCTTACCTGCAGATGTAAATGTACGAACCCGAGTTCATGAATATGGTGGTATATGTTGGGAGGTAGGTAAGAGGAATGTCTTCTATGTTAATTTCAATGATCAGCGCCTCTATCGGTCAGCACTCAAAGGAACAGAATCACCTGTCCCCTTAACCCCTGAAAGAAATGAGGATGGTTCTTTAGGAAAGTATGCAGCCCCAATTTTGGCGCCAGATGGCAAAATGTTATTCTTTGTTTATGAAAAAGAGTTTATGGAAAAAGAAAATGAAAATTATATTGCATGCCTCGATATTACAAAAAATGCTATTCAGGAGCCTGAAATCGTCGTAGAAGGAAAAGATTTCTATTTTGATCCCATTATCTCTCCAGATGGAAGTCAGATTGCATGGTTACAATATGATCATCCTAATATGCCATGGAATTCCACAGAGCTTGTATTAGCAGACCTAAAATACAACTCTATTGTTTTAGGGTCTGAGAAAATCATTGCAGGAGGGGAAGGTATCTCAATTGGTGCAATTCGGTTCAATCATAATGATCACATTTTCTTTGTCATGGATGAAGAGAGCCAACCAGAAGAAAGTCCGAAAAATTGGTGGAATCTTTACCAGTATTATGATGGTGAAATAAGAGCAATCACACAGGAACTTGCAGAGTTTGGATTACCAATGTGGGGGTTTAGATTCATGAGCTGGGATTTTTTGCCCAGCAGCGAACGAATTGTGGCAAATTATGAAAAGAAAGGGCAGAGCTTTCTCGCCTTAATCGACCCTATAACAAGAGTTTTAGAAACACTCCAGTCACCTTTTGATGACTATTATGGAATTCAGGCTTATTCGGAACATGAAATTGTATTTTTTGGAAATAGTTTCAATAAACCTTCTACTCTTGTTAAATTTGATCTTCAATCAATGACTTATGACATTATTAAATCATCTTTCACAAATCCTCTTTCAGAACAGGACATCTCCATACCCCAACATCTTGAATATCCGACTTCCGATGGAAAGAGAGCTTATGGTCTACTATATTTACCAAAGAATAAGAAATATGTTGCTCCCGAAGGAGATAAGCCACCATTGATTGTTATGGTTCATGGTGGACCTACCGCGAGAGCAAGGAGAGTATATACATTATCAAAGCAGTTTTGGACTAATCAAGGGTATGCTATCATTGATCTTGATTATAGAGGGAGTACTTCCTATGGAAGACAGTACAGAGACGCACTAAAAGGAACTTGGGGCGTCATCGATGCTCAAGACATTAAAGATGCTGTTAATTTTCTATTGCAGCAAGGAATTATTTCCCAAAAAGTGGCAATCACAGGAGGAAGTGCTGGTGGATATGCAGTACAACGTGTATTGACATTATTCCCAGATACATTTCAAGTAGGAGCTAGTTATTTTGGAATTGGGAATTTGATCACTCTCACTAAACAGATCCATAAATTTGAATCGAGATATATTGACTGGTTGATAGGAAAATCTCTATCCGACCCCGAGGGTGAACAAATCTACAAAGAGCGTTCCCCTATTAATCATTTAGATAACTTAAAGTCACCTATGATCTTGTTTCAAGGCAAGGATGATAAAGTTGTTGTACCTGAGGTGTCTCGTGAGGTGGCTGAAATTCTTGAGGAAAAAGGTATCCTCAGTGAGTACATTGAATACGAAGGAGAAACTCATGGATTTCGGAAAAAAAATAATAATATTGACGCATTAACAAGAGAAGCGGACTTTTTCCATAAAGTCCTTTTTGAAACCAAATAATCAGAGTTCTCTTTTTATAAAAATAAGCTGACTTTATTTTTATAGGTGTCTATGAGGTGAAAATTTCACTTAACGGAGAATGGTTCTACTATGTTGATTTAAAACACATAGGAGAAGATTCTGGTTGGATGGAGTTCTCTTGGATTAATAATCACTTTCAAGATTTGGAAAAAATTATCTTACCGAATTGTTGGAACATCATTCCATCGTTAAAACGATTTGAAGGAAGTTTTCTCGAAAACTTCACTTGATTTGTGTAATTACTCTTTTAATCGCTATTTCAGCATCCTTTATTATCCTTTCAATAATAATTGACACCCTTTCAATATTATCAATTAAGCCAATACTCTGTCCAAGGAGAACAGCCCCATCATTAACGTTCCCTTGGTAAGCTAGATCGTAAGCTCGGGCTGCTTTACTCAGTGCTTCCTTGTCCATTGCTACTTCTTCGGCTATTTTCTCTTCTTTATCAGCAACCAGATCAGCGTGTGAACGTAAGGAATAATCGTTCTTCCAAAGTCGAATAGGGCCTAAAATACCTGTAACTAATATAGTATCTTGAGCTCTAGCTGGTGGTATGACATTCTTATATGTATCATGGAATTCGCATTCTTTGGAAGCAATAAATCTGGATCCCATGGCAATTGCACCTGCTCCAAGTGATAAAGCTGCAGCCAACCCTTCACCTGAGGCGAATCCTCCACATGCAATACGGGGTATGTGAGGAAATTTTTGTTGTACTTGTTGAAGAAGTACTAGGGTACTCACCTTTTCATATGATTGATGTCCACCCCCTTCATTACCTGTAACTACTAATCCATCTACTCCAGCAGCTACACATTTTTCCGCTAACCATAATGCTGGAGCAACATGAAAATGCTTAATCTGGGAGCTCCTTTTTAATTCTTGAAAAGATTTAGAACTTGGAAGTGTTTTCGCTGATCCCGCACTTGTGAGAATATATACACACTGTTCCTTGATTTTTTTATTTTTCAGGATAAATTTTGGGATTTCAGAGCATAAAGCAGATGCAAAGGGTTCTAATCTAGAAGTTCGGACATTAAATCCAAATGGCTTGTCTGTATGTTCAACGACATATTGCATATTCTTTTTCATTTCATCAACAGGATTTCTGTCTTCATCTAGAAGACCAATTTGAGAGAGAACACCTAATCCCCCCACTTCAGAAACAGCAATAGTCAACTCAGTGGTGTGGAAAGGGGCCATTGGTGCTGCAATAATAGGATGTTTTATTCCCAACATTTTGGTAATATTAGTTTCAATAGGCATGAATTTTCACCTAAAATAAAATTTGTAGTCTTTTTCGTACAAAATGTTCTGATTCTAATCTTGTCTTACAAACATTAACTAACTTCTAAAATACTTTATAGAATCCAAGATTTCAGTTTGGAATTAATAATACTGGGTGTTTAAAAAATGAGCGACTATGTAAAACCATTAACAGAGTTTACTACGACCGATTTCCAGAGTTTGTTTGTCAATGATGAATGGGAACCATATCAGTGTACCTGCTTTATACGTGAAGATATTGATTGGGAAAATATAAGTGCTGAGGATTCAAAAGAATGGCGTAGTGAATTTGTTAAGATTTGTTCTGATGGTTACATATATTACCATAATGATCAACCTGTTGGATGGTGCCAATGTATTGATCCTACATGTTCAAACGTATTAACATCCATGATAAAACCAGAAGAGTCTGATAATGTAAAAATAATTTCATGTTATTTCATTAAGCAGGGATTTCGTCAGAGAGGATTGATAAAATCAATTTTACCCCTAGTAATAGAAGAATGTCAGTCAAAAGGAATTAAAACTCTGTATGCAATTCCAACACTTGATCAAAAGTTAAACGATCCCAAGGTGATACCCCATACGGGATTTAAATCGATATATAACGAGTACGACTTTTCTGTCATCGGAAAAACTGAAATGTCTTATATTATGAAAAAGAGTTTGTAGAACAATGGAAATTGATTGCAATGATTGATGATTTAGATACAGAATTAGATAAAGTTAATGCTGAAGCTATCCTCATCACTGGGGTGAGTACTGCTGGCAATCCTTCCCTTGCTTACGTCTGTGGTTGTAACATTCCGCGAGGGGGGGTGTATATGAAGAAAACTGGTGAGGATGCGCTACTGATCGTGGGTGATCTCGATCTCGGGAGTGCTGAAAAAGGATTAGTCAAAAATGTCCAACCCTATTCTCGATATAATTATCTTCAGTTAATAGGAGAACATGGAGTTGAGGAAGCTCGAGCTCAGGTATTCACTAAAGCACTCAAAGAAATGGATGTCCAAAAAAGAATTATTCTTGGTGGAATGATAGAAGCAGGTCAAGCAATCGATATTACACGTCGTTTAGAACAGCGTGGATATGAGGTACTCACAGAACCAGAATTGATTGAACGAGTTCGTCGAACGAAGAGTTCTCAAGAACTGGATTTAATTGCTGAAGTAGCCAAGAAGACCGAATCCGTTGTACGTAAAACATTGGAAATGCTTAGGAACTGTCCTGTTTCTGGGGAAACTATTCAATACAAGCAGACTTCATTAACTGTTGCTGATGTTAAGGCTTTTATTAATCGGAATCTTGCTGAAGTAAATTTGTTAGCAGTTCTTGATACAATTTTTGCTTCAGGGCCCGATGGAGCAGATCCCCATAACCATGGAACCCCTAAGCGGAAAATCAAAAAAGGAATACCAATTGTTTTTGATATTTTTCCCCAAGATATTTCATCAGGGTATTGTTTTGATACTACTAGAACTTTTGTTATTGGGAATGCTCCTCAAGAAGTTAAAACTATGTATGAAGATGTTGCTGTGGCTCAACAAACTGCCCTTGACCAAATAACTACTGGTGCTGATGGCCAAATAATTTCCAAAAGTGTATGTGAAATTTTTGAAACACGGAATCATAAAACTCCCCTATACTACATGAAACACCCTGGAATGGCTATGAAAGAGGGATTTATTCATGGTCTAGGGCACGGGGTCGGGTTAACAATAGGTGAAATGCCTTACTTGAGTTTAACGAGAAAATGTGCTTTAGCTGAAGGAGATGTCGTAACTGTTGAGCCAGGTGTTTATTATCCTGGTAAATGGGGAATTCGTATTGAAGATACCGTTACGGTCCAAAAAACAGGCCATCATAATTTTTCCACTCTAGAAAAATCGTTAGAGCTAAAATAGTACAGAAGAATCAAGAAGAAGAATAGTCACGAAAGTTGTGAAAGAAAAAATAATTTTCTCTGAACATAAGCAAAAAATATCATCTTTTTTGGAAATGGAAACAGCACCCAATCCTGAAGAACAAGGAAAAATGTTAAAAGAGTCTACTAAAGCAGCCCTTGTATCATTGGAGACTTAATTAAAGAAAAATCACTTTCAAACAAAAACAAAATGTTTAATTTTCACATTTAAACGAATATTTTACTTCATATTATTATGGTGACAATCATGAAATTGGTAATTCTTGGAGGAGCTGGGGATATGGGTAGTTACATTGTTAAAGATGCGGTCAAATTTGGGACAATGTGGACAGAAATAGCAATTGCTGATATTAATGAAAAAAAAGCAAACAAGCTAATGTCTGATTTGAAAGACTCCCGCTTAAAATTTATTAAGGTTGATGCTACTAATCATACCGAACTAGTTCGATTAATGAAGAATTATGATATCGCATGCTCAGCCATTGGCCCTTTCTATTTCTTTGGCCCAAAAGTTGTTCGTGCTGCAATTCAAGCTAAAATCCCATTAGTCGATATTTGTGACGATCCTGATCCCACTCAAGAAGTCCTTGAAATGGATGTTCTCGCTAAGGAGGCCAATATTCCCATTTTTCTTGGGTACGGATGGACTCCAGGTTTGTCCAACTTATTAGCACTACATGCATATTACAAACTAGATCGTGGTCCTGTACAATTGAATATAGCCTGGGCAGGAGGGGCAGCCGATTCTGAGGGATTTGCAGTTATACTCCACCTTTATTATGCTGTAACAGGGAGTTTTCCTTCTTATCAAGATGGGAAATTCATAGACGCTCCTGCTGGGAAAGGAAATGTAAAAATCGATTTCCCACTGCCTTTGAAGACTGTAGGTGTCTTTGATTGCGGCCATCCAGAACCAGTTACGATTCCCAGATTTTTATCGAATGTTACAGAGTGTACACTAAAAGGGGGATTGACTCCTGATTGGAATAACAAAGTTTTAGAATCATTTAAGCACCTCCATCTGATCCAAGGTAAATCTCGCCAAAAATTATGGGCAAAAGTTATACATGCAACAGAAAAGCTTTTTGCGACTGGGGGAGTTGCTGCTTCTTCAGTACGAGTAGATATTCATGGGACCTATAAGGAAAATCCAGTCCATTGGGTTTACTGTACACCGAGTATTACTATGGGTGAACTCACAGGAATTCCTGCGTCAATTGCAGCTCATCTTTATGCTGAAGAAAAAATAAGTGGGACTGGAGTTCTTCCCCCAGAGGCTTTACCAGAAAATACTCCTTTATTATTCTTTGAAGAGCTGAAAAAGCGTAATATTGAAATGATCTTTGATGAAAATAAACCATTAAAACATTTTCTTCCACCAGACCCATATACTCCTGGTTTTTTCGCAAAATATGGATTAACAATCTTGATTTTATTATTTTTTGTTCTTATTTTGAGTGGTGCTTACTGGCTTATTCTTTCTTTGCTTTAGAACATAATCATATACCAAAAATAAGTCTCAGCTTTAATGATTACATTAAATTTAGGAGTAACAACAATTTTTGATTTTATTATTAAAAGAGAAGTTGAATAAGGCGAAGTATTTTGAAAATAACTGATTTAATTGCTTGTCATGATTTTTCTTGCCAAGACATCAACAAGAAATGTTATATACTACCTGATATTGACATTGATCCTGAAACGATCAAAATCCTGATGATCTCTGAAGCCCCCCCACATAACTTAACAGATTATTACTATACTAATAATAGTCCATTTTATATGGAAACAACTATTAAGGCGTTCAAAGATGCAGGTATCGACGTTTCTAGTATTGAAGAAATACTTGACTTAGGTGTATACATTACCACAGCTATTAAATGTGGAAAGATAGGTTATTCCATCTCTGCAGCAACAATAAAGCACTGTTCTGAAATATTAGAGAAGGAAATTTCCCAGTTTCCCAATTTACAATGTTTCATGTTAATGGGGGATGTAGCAATAAAAGCATTCTGTTATATTACCAAAAGAAATATCGGGAAACGAGTAATACCTAGTGGATCTACCTATAAGATTAGAAAGGATAAATTCTATTATGAGGATAAACGGGTCTTTCCATCTTATTTACAAACTGGAAAAAATTACCTTATTGAAAAAAGTAAAAGAAAGATGATAGCAGAAGATATTAAGAATGCTTTTGATGAGATTAAGAACAGTTAGACTAAAGTATAGAGGAGTGTTTTGTCACTTTCTTTTTATTGTAACGTATTAAGATCATCAACAATCCAGTAACAAGTCCAACGAACATTAGAATATTAAATGACAAAAATGGTTGAGTTAGTGACGCCATTGAGTTAGGTACCATCCACCCTAATTTTTCAGAATTAAAGAAAACAGGGTATGGTTGAAAGGTCCATTGATTCTCATATACAAGTAGTGCTTGAAGTTCCATAAGGTTTCCTAATGACTCGGGGAGAGAGATGAGCTGATTATCCTTTAAATCTAGATATTGAAGGTTTGTTAATTGTCCTAGTGACTCGGTAGTTATGTGAACTCATTATAAGCTAAATTTAATACTTCAAGGTGCTTCAGGTGATGGAATTTCTCGGGTAGTGATGTTAACCCCTTTATATATAGTAGCAGTCCTATTACCCGAGAATTTTCTTCTTTGAAGCCAAAATTATACCATCCAGAATATTTATATCTTGGTATCTCCTCCCCTACTTCTTCTACTTTTGGTATCTTTCCTGTCTGTTTTTCTAGTGCCTCTAAAACTTTCAATTCTTGAGGGGAAATAGTTGTCCCGTAATAGGTTTTCATTTTTTTTCCATCATTAGATTCATTATTTGTAGGTCTCCCTCAATTAAAATATCTTCAGAAGTCATTTTGAATTGATCTTTAAAATAAATATGGATATTTCTACGACCATCTTTATCTGGAGTAGAATCTTTAACTTCATTTAAATACCAATTTATTGTGAATAAGAAAACATATTCGATTCTTGGAGATTTGTTAATAAATTCTACAAAGCGCTTTGGGTGGGGAGTAATCCTTAAGTAAATGTAGTTGTATCGAGACAATCCAGTCCTCGAGAGTAAATACTGATTATACTTTAGCATGAATGAATGGAAGAAATCTCTAGCAAATACTCTTTTGTTTTGTAACGAGTGTGATTCTCTGTTTAAACTTGCAGCAACAGAGTACACCTAAGGAGTAGAGGAGGAGGTCGTCAAATTCTTTTTATTGTAACGGATAAAGATCATTAATAATCCAATAACAAGTCCGACAAATAACAAAATATTAGGTACTAAAAATGGTTGTTGTAGTGATGCCATTGATTCAGGTAATATCCACCCTGATGAATCTAAAAATATGTAGGAAGGTCCGAAATCATAATATTTTAGACTGATGTAACTAAAAGTAGAAAGACTTGTAACCTGAAAGGCGATAGAACTTGCTTGATTACGGGAAAGCTCAACCTGTTCACGCTCATAGACTATTGTGGAAAAAATTGTTCCAATAACGATCAAAATAGTGATTTCAATTAATGGATTATAATAAAAGGAATAGCTATATGGATGAAAAACTGGCGCAATTAAACTGAAAGCTCCTACCTTGATGAGATTAATTGCCACGATCATCGGAGAAATCTGTCTAAGGGATTGTTTGGGCATAAAAAAGCAGAAAAGGGCAATTTCACAGAAAATTAAAACCAGAAATTCAGGAAGAAAAATAGCTGGAGTTTGATTCGGAAAAATAATTTCAATCACCACTTATTCTTCGGTACACTTTTCATAAAAGATAATTTGAGTAGATAATCACACAATGAGGGGTGCTTGTCAACACCTAGGTCATTTGAATAATCAAAAAATCTGATAAAATTCCTAAAAGGGAAGCATTGTATTACCAATTCAATCTGGATTCTCTGACAAGCTTGAATCTACAGTTATGATACCTTCTAGCCAAACATCTTTTCTTTTGTAACTGTAGCTATTCTTTGTTTTAGGACATAACGTAATGCGAAGAATTGGCCTAATGTTGCTGCAACAAATCCAAAGCTCAAAGACAAGAGATAGTGAGTAAATGATAGGTTGAATACTCCTTGCGGTTGTTGCATAAGCTGTTGAAGAATGTCCATGTACCAAACCGATATAAAGAATCCAATGAAATATCCTACACTTGCCAATAGCGAGTAAATTATGACTTCAAGTAAACCCCAAAGGTAAATATTCCGATTCTGGATACCTACTGATCGCATTATGGTGAGATCATCCTTACGTTCAGCAATACTAATAGACATAATCGCATAGATAATCATCCCAGCGATAATTAATACTAGGAATAGTATAACAAATAGAATTGAACTCATCGTCATATGCCAAGATTCTGTTTGTTCTATTAGATCAGATTTTAAGATTATAGAATAATTTCTACTCAATGGTTTAATTTCATCTTCAGATGACAGTCCCGCAAGAAGAACCCCATTTACCATCTCATTTGTGCTATTTCCAAATGACAGATAATTTCCTAACGAAATAGGGATATAGAAGCTTGAAACATGATGTTGCGCGAGAATTTTTTGGATAACAACTTCCTGTAGTGTTCCATTTAACCCACGTAATGTATATCTATCTCCAACTTCAAGTTCTAATTGTTTAGCAAGATCTGGCGAAATTATTGCCGAATTTTCGCTTGAAAAACCTGTAGAGATTGTGTCAAAGATTTTTAAGCTAGGATTGGGAACTAATGCAGTAAAGGTGATTTTTGTCCAAGAATTGTCAGTTAGATCTTTTATCCACGCTATATGAATTAGCATGGGTTCTAGAGTGATTGATTCAGGATTAGGAAATTGAGTTAAAATGTTGGATTCAACTTCTGAAAATTCTTGAGCATATGTAAGAGTGATTTGAGCATCCCAATTTTCTGATTCAAACATTAGAGAACCCCCTTCGAAAACACTCGCAACTATTGTTAGCACTCCTCCAACAAGAGCAACAGCCATGAGTAATGAGATAATTGTTGTTAAAGTTCGTTTGGGGTTAATGAAAACATTGCGAATGGAATATTTAGCGGGTATAGATAAACGAAATCGTAATATTTTCTTAAAAATATCTTCTATAATAAAGGTAGTAATATTTCTTTCATGAATGACTGGTTGAATAGCAGCTCGAGGTGAAATTCTTAGGATTCTACGAGCTGAGATATAACATGAAAATGTTGAAATTATTATTGTCATACTCAACATTAGGAGGGACTCTTCGATTGGTAAAACAATCACAATATAGGGGATTGAGAGCCAAGATCTTAGTGCAAAATCTCCAAAAAATATCCCAATACATCCTCCAATAAGAATCCCGAGAATAGAACCTATAAAACCTAAAATAATCCCATAAAAAAGATTTCTTGTAAGAAGATATCTATTCGAATATCCTAATGATTTCATAACTCCAATCTGTGGTTTCTGTTCATCAATAAAGCGATTAACCACAGTGTAGGTTAAAAACATGGAAATAATTAGAAAGAAAAAAGCAACTCCAAATCCGACCCAAATCATGAGAAAAGCCATATCCTCGATTAACGCGGGATATTTCCTCACATCAATGGTGTATAGATTTAGAGGTGATTCGTCTGTCTGTAGATAATGAATAAAAGAATCTATTTCACTTCTGTCAGTAAGGGAAATACAAATTTGGTTATAAATCTCTTGACCTTGATATAACTCTTCTTGTAGATAATCCGTTCTTAGGAAGATACTCATCGTCAAATATTGAGCAAAGGTTGCTGAAAATTCAAACTGTGTTTGAGATCCTCCCTCACCCGCTTTCATGGGGTATTCTGGACTAAATGCTCCTCCTAATAAGGTAAGATTCAAATCTTTTGATCCGGCTCCAAAATCAATCTTAAGTGGAATTTCTTTCGTTTCCTCAAGGTTATGTAATTCTAAATATGATTGTTCAATATATACTCCATTGAGTTTGGAATGATGATCTGTAAAATAAGTTCCATCTTTTGTTATGATGCTGTTGATTGATTCTGAATTGTTTTCAGGAAAAGAGACAATTTCAACTGGCACTTTCTTATTTTGTATCATAACATGACCTTTAAAGCATAAACGTGGTTGAATTGCTGTAATTGAATACAAATTTTCCCATTGGAAAATGATTGATTCATTAAAAACAGATGGGGATATTGGAACTGTATCTACCCAAACATCTCCTACATTTCCTTCTTGGAAATATTTTTGCCAGCTAACATCCATTAATACCCCTGCTTCAATATAGAGAATACTAGCAGTTTGACTAACTGTTATCAGGATAATAATAGGTAATGATCGAGCCTTATTCTTCCAAAGATCTCGTACAATTTTTCTTAGGAATAACACCAATGACCCTCCTCATTCTATGACTGATTTTTTGAGGTACCAAAAATTTGCCCGTCTTTCAAATATATAATATAATCTGCGAGTTTTGAAATTGCAACATTATGGGTAACTATTAAAAACGTTGTACCCTTCTCTTTACAAATCCTTAACATTTCACTCAATATACGCTCCCCTGTTTCTGTGTCAAGATTCCCAGTGGGTTCATCTGCTAGGACAATCTTTGGCTCTTTAACAAGAGCTCGTGCAATGGCAACTCGTTGCTGCTCTCCTCCTGAAAGTTGTGAAGGAAATTTATGGGCTTTATCCTCCATCTCAACCGTTTTTAAAATCCGCATGGATTGCTCATAAGCCATACGTCGTGAGAATTTCAATCGAGCAGCTAATTCGACGTTCTCAATCGCTGTAAGCGTTGGAATTAAATTATAGAATTGAAATATAAAGCCAACATCTTCTTTACGAAATTCGGTAAGTTCTTTTTCCTTTAACTTCGTTATTTCTCTAGCATTGACTCTAATTGACCCACTAGTATGTACATCAATTCCACCAATTAAATTAAGTAGTGTGGTTTTTCCAGACCCACTGGGTCCAAGAATAACTATAAATTCCCCCTTTTTAATTTTTAAATCCACACCACTTAAAGCACGGACAGTAATCTCCCCACTTTGATAATTCTTAGAAAGAGAATCAATTTCAACAATTAGTTCGCTCATTATTCTCACTGTTTAAGTTCTCAAATTAGGACATTTAAGTTTTGACTGTAAAAAGTATTTTAAGCTTATTAATGGAATAGTTAAAAAAAAGTTAACTAATGTGAACAACTCTGCGTAAAATTATTTTTACCTAAACCAATGATTAATAAAAATATGGTTTAAATTGATTATCGTTGCATTAATAAAATTTCAAGTTTTACTAAAATGTGTACAAGAATGAAATCCGACACTTCTCTTGAAACGATACTGAAGGCAATTTCTAACAAGAAACGATTAGAGATATTTAACTATATTACAAACGAGAAATTTTTAATTAAAACTGACTTAATTACTCATTTTGATCTTCAAAGAGCAGGACTTGATTTCCACTTAAGCGCGTTGGAAGAAGCAGGATTAATTGGATTGTCAGAAATAAAAATTAAAGGTCGGAAATATGTTTTTGTCTATCCAAAAGCGACTTGGAGGATTGATCTTGATGATGTTGAGACTAATTCACTGCAAGACTTTCTTCCTTCTGAATTGGTAGAAAAAGATTTTCCTCAACTCACTGAAAGATTTTGGATTGATTCTAGCGTAATTAAAAACCCTCAAACTATAAAAAAAATCTTAGAATCACTCGTAATTAAGTTAGGGAGTGACTCTTCCGATTATTATTGCCAACGCTGTAAGAGCGTACCTGGAATAATGAAATGTTCAGAATGTTTGAAACTATATTGTACAGAATGTGCAGAGATTATTAAGAAAACAGATGATGCAAAAATTGCTCTTTGTTATGATTGTATTGCCGACCAATTCTCTTAGATAGTTGAATTAATATTAAGAATCAATACCAATCTTGTTCTCTGGGAAGATAGTTTTGAGATGAAGCATTTGAAACATAGTCAAGGGATTTGTAAATCAATAATAGAAACAATTGGGCAAACACCACTAGTAGACCTCTCTAGATTAGTAGATAATACAGGAGTTAAAGGACGTATACTAGCTAAGCTAGAGTATTTTAATCCAGGATATTCAAAAAAGGATAGAATTGGTTTACAAATGATTGAAGATGCTGAAAAATCAGGATCATTAAAACCAGGTCAAACCGTTATAGAATTGACCAGCGGAAATACTGGAACGGGGCTATCCATTGTTTGTGCTATAAAAGGTTACCCTTTTGTGGCAGTGATGAGCAAAGGTAATACAGAAGAAAGAGCACAAATGATGAGAGCCTTCGGAGCGAAAGTTGTCCTTGTTGACCAAGCTCCTGGCGCACCCCCGGGACAGGTATCTGGAGAATCTTTGGAAGTTGTGGAAAAAGAGACAATGCGCTTAACAACACAATTGAACGCTTTTCGGGCGGATCAATTTGTCTTGGATGGTAATTGGAGAGCACATTATTTAAATACAGGCAAAGAAATTCTTGAACAAACTGATGGGGAAGTTGACGCATTCTGTGACTTCGTTGGGACAGGGGGAAGTTTTGCGGGAGTATCGAAGGCTTTAAGGGAATATGATCCTAAGATACAATGCTACATTGTAGAGCCAGAAACAGCTGCTATCCTGGCTGGGAGAAAAATTAACAACCCAAATCATAAAATCCAGGGAGGAGGATACTCCATGGCTAATCTGAAGTATCTAAAAGGAGTCCAAATAGATGGATATCTTCAGATTACCAATGATGAGGCTATTGAAACATCACGTCGGTTAGCCCAAGAAGAAGGAATTTTTACTGGCTTTTCATCAGGAGCGAATGTTGCTGCAGCACTTCAACTACTTAAAGGAGATTTACAAGGGAAAACTATTGTCGTTTTACTACCTGATAGTGGTTTGAAGTATTTAAGTACTGATTTGTGGAAATAATGATGAAAATCCCTCTTCTTTTAGGTAAACTCTTGCCTTTTTTTACTAATATCATAATTATTCCATTAATGTTCCATCTGGAAGCATATAATCAGAATGATACTTTCCCTCTTCTTCCATGTGGAACCTAACACAGTTAGACCAGTCCCCTTTGCAATATAGCTCGACCCAGATTCTTGGGATTTTCTCTTGTTCATAAAAATATTTTATTGGGCAAACTCTGTACCATTTACAATCTTTTGAGACGATTTTAAGTTTATCGTAATAATATTTTACTTCCTCTTTATAAGATGGATTATGTAATAAGATTGCGGGATGAGGAAGTGGTAAAAATTTGTTATTAGAAGTTAAATAGAGATTTCCGAAGATTGTATTATACTCATCCTTTGAAGGAAGTTTTTGATTATATTTCGTAAAAATATATTTTATTGCATGGAAACCTAAAGGTACTAAAATTTGAGGTTTAATTATTTCAATCTCTCTATCTAGATATTGACTACAGGATTTAATTTCTTTTGTTTTTGGTTTCCGATACTTTGGAAGCATACATTTTATTAGGTTGGTCATGTAGATATCTTCTCGGTTTAAATTAGCTCCTTTCAGTAGTTCATTTAATATTTGACCTGAAGGACCAATAAACATCTTTCCTTTAGTATCTTCTTGAACACCTGGGGCCTGTGCTATCAGCATGATTTTGGCATCTAAGTTTCCTTCTCCACAAATGGGATTGTTTCTGGTTTTAGAAAGGTTGCAATTAAAACAGCTTTTTACATTTGAATTTAACAAAACAATTTCTTTTTCCTTTAGCATAAACTATCATCTAATAACTTCAGCAATTCTTAGAGTTTTAATGACAAATTAAAGAATCTATTCTTTTACAATGGTACGGGAAAATTCTATTAAGATATTCATATTAAAAGAAGAGAATCTTTAGAAAAAGACTTCCATAAGTCCAAGATGAACATTATTTTGCGAATATGTGTTATTAAAATGAAAATCCTTCTTAGTGCTGATTTTGAGGGAGATTTCACCCGATTATTTCAGATCGCAGAGACGGTTGATCTTTGTATTTGTTGTGGAGATATCTTTAATTATCACCAATATCCTAAACAGAATGATTTCGAATTCCCTTTACCATTTTTTAGCATAAAAGGAAACAAAGAAACCTGGGGGAGAGAAAAACTCCACCATAAACTCGAGAGGATCCATAACTTTTTCTGGTTAAACAACCATCTCAACAGACTCAATAAATTAACTGGATTGCATTTCTTCGGTATTGATTATCTTTGTGAACCTATTTCCATTCCGAGGAATGTTGATGTTTTAGTTTCTCATGAACCAGCGTTCGGCCTTGCAGATCAATGTAGTGATCCATTTCACACAAAAATGATTCCTCACTGTGGTAATAAAAAAGTAAGAAAGCTTGTTGATCAGTATCAACCAAAAATTTTGGTGGCTGGCCATGTCCATCATTTCCAGAGGCAACAAACGAGGAATACACTTGCTATTACTCTATCAGCAGCATTGAGTTATCCTATCATTATGATAACGGAGAAAAAAGATAACAATATTGCAATTAGCTTTATTTAATGTTTTGAAGTGATACTTTTTAAAAATCATAATTTCATTTATAGGATTGGAAAATCGAGATGAAAGAGAATCGAAATGTTAGAAAGCTAGTGGACAAAGATTTTGACACATTCCTTGCGATCTGGGCGGGAGCATATCCTGGTCAGGTACCAGATAATTTTACGGAAGATATGAAAAGACAGAAAAAAGAAGACTGGATTAAAACTAATAATGAAAATACCATAGTGAATTTTTATGGATGTTTTCAAGAGGACAAATTATTGGGTGGGATGATTCTGTATGATTTTGAGATGAACTTATTTTCAAAATATATGGTTAAATGTGGTGGAATAGGGGAAATGTGTGTTGATCTTCTTCATAAGAAAGAACATGTTGCCAAAGATCTAATGATATTTGCTCACAACCATTATTACGATCGTGAGTACTGTTTAACATGTCTATATCCATTTGCTCCCGATTTTTATACAAAGATGGGCTATGGATTAGGAAATAAGATGAATCAATACTGTTTTGAGCCAATAGCGTTGCAACAAACCACAAAAATGAATGTCTCTTATTTATCAATGGATGATATTGAAGCCATCTCAGAATGCTTTAATAGATATGTAACAACAACACATGGTACGATTTTACGAGGAGAGGATAGTGATGCCTTTAAACAAATGCTTGTTAGAATGAAAGTCATTGGTTATTGGGAAAATGAAATATTAATGGGTTATTTAGCGTTTCGTATGAAAAGAGTAGAAGGGGGAAGCTGGCTTCAATACAATATTCATATTATGGAATTCATTTATGATTCACCAGAAGCATTCTTAGGCCTTCTAACATTTCTTGCCACTCAACAAGATCAAATCCATCGAATCCTTTACAATACTCATGATCACTATTTTCATCATTTTTTGAAGGAACCACGAAGCCGTGGCAATGAAAATATCTTCCATATCTTTCAAGAAAGCAATATCCAAGGAGTAGGAATTATGTATCGGTTAATCGATACTTTAAAATTCTTTACTCTTCTGTCTGATCATAACTTTGGAAACCAAAGCATTAAACTAAAACTCACTATCATAGATACATTCTTACCTGAAAATAATGTCCAGCTAATAATCCACTTTCAAAAAGGAAAGCCAAAAGTGATTTCCGCTGGAGAAGAATATGATGTAGAAATATCCATTGATATTGCACGGTTTTCTAGTCTGGTAATGGGAGCTATTAGTCTTAAAAAACTCTACGAATATGGATTAGTTCAAATAACCGATAAAACATATCTTGACAACCTAGATGATCTTTTTAGGACTAAAGAATCCCCTTTTACATTTGAACCATTTTAATGAAAAAAAAGGTTTAACTTAAAGATACTTATAGGATTACAATGTGAAAACAGTAAAAAGAAATAATCTACGCGATAGAACTTTGATTTTTCTTGATATTCTTCTTTCGTGTTATTACTGGATAAATGTTTATAAAGAATGATTGACTTTATCTCTAAGTCTATTTGAAGACTTACTATAAAGAGAAATTGTGATATAAAATGGCAAAAAAGAAAAAAGCAGCACCAAAGCCAGCAACTAAAGGCAAAATAAGTTTTGCAGGCGCTCGTGTTGAGAGACTCATCAGAGATGCGGGAGCTTTCCGTGTTTCAGCTGATGCCATAGCAAGTCTAAATGAAATCATCACTAACAAAGGCCTAGAAATTGCTCGATATGCAGTAGAAATTGCTGGTCATTCGGGGCGAAAAACCATAAAAGACTCTGATATTCGGCTTGCAGTTGGAAAAGTTGAATAACTCAGTTGAACAAAATATCAGGAGCTAAACTCAGCTTTTCTCTAACAACCTGAATAAGTGGTGTTTATTGAACCTTATTTGGTGACAGAGAATACAAGGTATGTAGATCCATATAATATGGATGACTTAATAATAGGGCCTTCGCTACTCTTTTAAGGAACGTTAATCCATGCAACTATTATTCCATTAATGTTATGTACATTCAGGTTTTGAATACCTACCTCTTTGAAATCAGATTTTAAATCCTGTTCATTTATTGAAAAAAAGAATGGATTTTGATCGACAAATTGTCCAAAGGCATCTGGAATAAAGTGATTTGATCGGGGGATGTCATTAATTGATATGATTATTAGCTTTCCATTTGATTTTGTAACCCTTAATGTTTCCTGAAGCATTTTAGTTTCTGAAATCCCAAATTTATCAGTTTTTCGGTATCGTACTAAAAATGTAGTGTCAAAAAAGTTATTCGGCTCACGAATCATCTTATTTCGGAATTTCGATTGGTGTACCTCTGTTATTCCTCGTTTTAAATATCTATCATAATATTCGTCGTCAGCCAAGACATAAAGTTCTTCAGAGTATGGATAATAGAATTCATCAAATAATTCTACATTTAATAATTCATCAAAATGGATTAGAAGAGTAGAATGAACATGTGTTAATTTAGTTTTTGAAATTATTTCAGGGACAATCTCTTTTAAAATTGTTCCTATGTCCCAAATATTAAAAATCATCATTTGAGTGATCATTTGGATTGCTATTTTACCCAGGAGTGTTGCCTGAACACTTTTTCCTTTTCCACTCTTTCCATCCTCTTGAAAAGAAACAAATCCTTTTTTCTCAAGTCTCTGCAAACTATTATAAAACGTTGATGGTGCTAGAGGTTTTTCATGAAAGAATACATCATTGATTTGGTTTAATAACGTAAATCGAATAGCTCCTGTTGAATAGGAAATTAAGATATTAAGTAAGTATATCTGAACAAATGACAAATCTACAACGTCTGCCAGAGATAATTGAGTGTTTTTTAGGGATGAAGTGTTTTCGGTCAGAATATTTTCCTCCAGAAAGACCCAAATGTATATAACTGCAAATCTATTGTTAAATCTATTGATAAGTAAATAACTAATATATCACTAGTTATGATTGCTTGAATCTATAAGTTTTTAAATGTTTTCCATAAGTGAGAACTTAGAAATTCCAAAATTGGGAAAACTATTAAAAGTGGTTTATAATGGCATTAAAAGAACCGATGGTAGTTTTATCAGATGTACATCGTGATTTCGCCTTAGGTGATCATATAGTTCATGCCTTGCGCGGTGTTTCAATGGAAGTATATGAAGGTGAATTTATTGTTGTACTTGGACCATCAGGATCAGGAAAAACAACTTTACTTAACCAAATAGGTGGAATTGACTCCCCAACAAAAGGTACTATCAAAGTTAAGGGAGAAGAAATCACTGAATGGGGAACTGGACAGTTGGGAGACTATCGACGGAACCGAGTTGGGTGGATTTTTCAATTCTTTAACCTCATTCCTTCTCTTCGCGCTTGGGAAAATGTTGCATTGGCTCTTGAATTTAAGGGGGATCGAGAAAACATTAAAAGCCGTGCTTGTGATATGTTAAAAGCCGTGGGTCTCGGTGATAAAACAGATCGTTTTCCGAGTCAATTATCAGGGGGAGAACAACAGCGAGTTGCGATCGCCCGAGCACTAGTAAAGAATCCTGAAATTATCGTTGCGGACGAGCCCACTGGAAACCTTGATTTTGTCACAGGAGAAAAAATTGCTGATTTAATGAAGGATCTCAATGAACAGTTTGGCGGAACCTATCTTGTTGTCTCTCATGATATCAATATCACAGAAAAAGCTCAACGGGTGTTCTACCTTCGGGATGGACAGATTGAAACTGTAGAAGATCATTCAAAGTAGATCTAAGCGGAAGGTGCAACCATCTTGAAAATCTTAACTATGAAGATCTTTAGAGACATTCAATTCAACAAATTCCGCTCTATTATGATCATTTTAACTGTATTCCTTGCACTTACCTTGGGATTAGGATTGATAAATTTAAAAAACTCTGCTATGGTGTCGGTGGAAGCTACAAATAAACAACTGAATAATGCTGACCTCAGAATTCGTTTATCAGGTTACATCCCTGAAAATAATGTGTCATTACTCTTATCTGAGTCTGAGAAAGAAGCTGCAGGAATTACTGACCTAGAAGGTCGGATATTTGAGTATTCTACAGTCAATTACAAGGATAAGATCCATAAAGCTTATTTAATCGGAATTAATTTTGATAATGCTAGGATTAACAAATTGAAATTGCGGGTTGGGGATGATCCAATCTCTGATGATCAGGTATTAGTAGAACAACATTTTGGTAACATTCTCCCACTTGGAGCTCAAGCTAAATTAAACGACCATCTTTCTATTAATTTTCGAAATTCTATTGTTAACGTAAGAATTGCAGGATTTGTTGCTGATTCTGAATATATTTTTGTCGTAGATGAACAAACAAATGCCATCACTTTAGGAGAATTGTGTATTATCTATATACCTCTTGAAATCCTTCAACAAAAGTTTAATCTAACTGGAGTAAATGAAATTCTTGTTAAAACTCAAGAAAGGTCAAATGCTGCAAATCAGAAAGCAGATCAAGCTCTTTCTTCATTATTGGGTGAGAATAGAATTCAAAACGTAATTTATTGGGATGAATCAATGGAACGAGGTTGGTTAGAGCTTCGAACGGATGCAATGGAAAATATTGGAGTCGTCTTTGGCATTTTCGCTTTGATTGTAGGCTCCATTGCAATTTATAATTCCTTAAGCAAGTTAATAATAGCCCAGCGAACCCACATTGGTTTATATGGAGCATTAGGTGCAAAAAACCGTGCTATTCTTGTCCATTATACCAGTTCAGGTTTAATGCTTGGTATAATTGGGATTATTCTCGGGTGGATCGGCGCTACACTAACAACATTCGTGTTAATCAATGTAGCTGTAAGTGTTTTTGGTCTGGTTGTCATAACTGTATCATCTAATCCTTCAAACTTCGTTATTATTACTCTCTTGGCAATTTTCCTAATACTGATATTTTCAATATTGGCTACGCTTCCCGTGTTACAAATAACTCCTCATGAAGCGTTAAGGGCTCCATATTCTACTAGTGAACTTGGGAGAGAGCCGTTTTTAGAACGATTATTGAGTCCGTTCAGGATTTTCAAAGGACTAGCTTCTAAAATTCCTCTCAGGTCGGTTTTTATGAATAAAAGACGCTCACTATCGACTGCATTAGTCGTTTCTGCATCTATGGTGATTTTAGTTATTTCCGCCAGCTTATTTTTTGATTACATCTATGCCTTAGATCAAAATTATGAATTGTATGAGAAATATGACGCTAAGGTCATTTTATCAACACCAACATCTGAAACTGAGATCAAACAGTGGATTCATCAAACTATTACAGGAATAACCGAAATAGAAGGATTTGTGTATACATCAGTTTGGATAGGTAATCAACGAGTTCCGCTACAAGCTTTTCATCAAAATGCGTCATTAAGAGACTATAATGTTATAGCGGGAGAGAAATTGCTCTCTAAATATGAAATCCTTATTGGCAATAATTTAGCAAATGATCTCGAGGTAAAACCGGGAGATCAGATTTCTTTCAGTTTTAATTTACAATCTAATTTAACAGTTGAAGTAGCTGGAATCACAGGTGAAATAGCAGAAAATACAATTTTATGGACTATAGAAGCAATTCAACAATCTGTTTCTGATATTCATCATATTGGGATTAAGGAGAATGTTACAGCTTTTGCATTCACATTTAGTGAAACTATATCAAACGATGATAAAAATCAGATTAAACAATTTATTCAAGAAAGATTCAATCCTTACGTCTATCTTGATAGTTCTGAGGCAAAAAGCACAATTCTTGAATTTTTAAACATGTTTATGCAACTTTTAGTATTGGTTGCTCTTCTGGGTTTAGCCACTTTGGTTCTATTCACCTTTTCATCAATGTCAATTGCTATGATGGAGCGTGAAATGGAATTCTTAGCGTTAAGAGCAATGGGAGCGAAACATAGAACCATTTTAAGAATTATTTTCACAGAGAACTTAATTTATGGGTTTTTTGGGTTTTTCATTGGTGTTCCGATTAGTTTCGCCTTATTAAAGCCCACTTATGAATTTATTTTTCCAGAGTTGTATCTTCCCTCAGTAATTCCAGTTGAATTATGGGCTTTTGTTGCTGTTATCATTTGTCTTTGTGTGTTTTTAGCAACAACTCTTATTGCCTGGAGAACCTGGCGGAGCTCTCTGCCTGACATGCTTTATAATCGGATGGCCAATTAAGATCCTCAATGATCTTGATGTGTAATCCTCATTTTTTTTCTATC
The DNA here is from genome assembly GCA_029856365.1 of Candidatus Hodarchaeota archaeon. Lineage (GTDB taxonomy): Archaea > Asgardarchaeota > Heimdallarchaeia > Hodarchaeales > Hodarchaeaceae > Hodarchaeum. The sequence goes on along the minus strand of JAHQWW010000016.1, from coordinate 5,912 downwards.
TTCCAAGCCTTTTTCTACATATTATTTCGGTACTCTCAAGATAACATCTCATGTTATCTTTTTGTTTTACTTGCATATCACAGAATTCATAGGATGATGTTATCTTTTGTTAAAGCTTGTTGATAGTGGAAATAAAACGTCTTATCAAAAGGAGTATGAAAGAAAATGAGTCCTAACTATTATTTGGAAAGAAGACCACCTAAAGAACCTCCTCAGATTATTTCGCTAGGAACTTTCACAGGTAACACTTTCTACCCAACTATGGCTTACGAAGTATTTGAAATTCTCGTGAAAGAAGCTCAATTTACAATCCAAGATGAAGCTGGTAATGCCCTCACCATTGATAGTTTCAAGGATACAATCAGTGATTCTTTTTCTACCAATCCTCCCCTTATAACGCTAACGGATTAATCATCAGTTTTTATTGTCTAGACAGACTTTACATAAATTTTCATGACGCTAACTAGTCAGAATAAATCTAGTTCAACATTATCGTTGGGTTGAGTAACAATATCTAGTATGATTTTTTCTTAAAATAAAGGCTGAAAAATATTAAAAAAGCACCTATGAAGCTAAGAACAAGTGAAACTATTATTCCTGCTCGTAAACCAAAATTCTCAATTAGTGTGCCCGCTATTGGAAGTAAGGGAATTGCAAAAACCGAAATGATAGTTGGAATTAACGAATAAACTGCGTTTCGGTTTTCTGATGGTACTAAATCCAGCAACATTCTTCCCCTTAAGATGTTTGCTACATCTAGAAGACAATTAATCGAAGAGGTCAGTATCAATGACGTGAAAATAAGTCCTAAAAAGTTGAAACTGTTTGTTATTGGAATAATAGAAAGTAAGACCACAAATGGTGGGAAATATAATAAAATCCCCAAGAAGTAAAAATGAGGAACCTTGTCATTTGAAAATTTCTTACTCACATTTGCCATGACAATACCTACTGGTATTCCTACGAAGAATAATATAGTCCTAAACACGCTAGCCAGTCCATCTGATCCAGTATAACCAAAATAAATAGGAAAAAGAATCAGAGTGCCCCAAACATTAAAAGATGCAAAAACCATGGACATTCCTACTAAAAAGAAGAATGCTGTTTTGCTAGATATGAGGAATCTGAAACCACCTAAGAGAAATCCTAAGAATTCCTTTCCAGATGGTTGTAATTGTTGAGATTCTTCTATAATGTCCGCTTTAACATCTTTTACAAGAAATAAAATCAAGATAATCATAATAAATGATAGGTACGCTTGGATGAAAAATACATGCTCTCGAGATATCAGTGTTGCTAATGCTCCTCCAATGATGAACGACAAAGCCATAATAATCCGAATCATACTTGTAATACGGGCTATACTGAACCCATAAATTTTTCTTTCAGGATCGGTATTTCCAACAGCTTTTTGAAAATTATTATCTAACCAGCTTTCTAAGGCTCCAGAAGCCTGTGCATTTGCTAAACCATTAAAGAAAGCAAGAACGAGAAAACCTGAGAAAGTTTCGGTTATTGTGAGAAGGTAGTAGAATACACCATAACACGACATAGCAATAGTCAATACCCATCTCTGGCCGATCCAATCACCCAAAGACCCACTGGGGTAATCTGTGATCAATTGAACGAGTAACATCACAGATATTACAATACTTGCTTGAGAAATCCCAATTTGATCATAGGCAAACAGGATAAAAAAAGTACTGGATAAGTTTCCAAGAAATGCGCCACTAAGGCTAAGTAAAAGGTAAGTATGTATTAATGTAGCTGCTTTTTCAGGAAGCGTTTGGATTCCAAGGAACTTTGTGATAATCACGGAATTATCCTCGTGACAAAGGCTAAATAAAGCGAAAAACTGGCAGGTTATAAAGACAGATTGATTTTGGCAATTTGTGAATTTTTCCGTAATCAAGAGAATTACTAAAAATAAGACTTCTAATAAAAATTATTTTTCTTTAAAAAATCAGCAATCTTCTTATTATATTCTTCAGGATTCTCCATGTTTGAAGTATGTCCAGCATTTTTTATGATTTCAACATCACAATCAGGAATTAAACTCTTTATTGTCTCTGCATGTTTAAAAATACTTTTAGCTTCGTGTTCCCCATTTAATACAAGGGTAGGTACTTTAACTCGAGATAATTCTTGAAGTTTAAAATCATATAAAGACCCGAAAATTTTAAGATATTCTTTTTTATCTAAACTCAACATTTCACTTTTCTCATATTTTACTATCTCTTCATTACCAACCCATTCTTTACTTCGTGTAAATTTAGCTAACCAAAATGAAAATCTAATAAATCTCTTAACTCCTATCATTCTTAAAGAAAGTAGCATCAGCCATTTTGGGCCAACAAGGTAGCGCATGATATAATCCCATCGTGTGAGAGTAATAGTAGCCGCTGTATCTGCTAATATCAGAGCAGTATATCTTTCTGGATATTTTGTGGCGAATACTTGAGTAATCATTCCTCCAAGACTTAATCCACATATTATTGGTCTATTAATGTTTAGAATCTCGAGTAAATTGTATAAATCATCTGCATAAAGTTCTATAGAGTATTTTTTCAAAGAAGAAAGCCCAGTCTTGCCATGACCTCGGATATCATAAGTAACAGTTTGAAAATTCTTAGCAAAGAAATCGATTTGAGGTCTCCACATTGTAGAGCTAACAAAAGCTCCATGAATAAAGACCAATGGTTGGCCTTGCCCATGGATTTCATAATAAATCTCGATGTCACTGACTTTGATATGTGGCAAGTTTTCACATCCTATTGTTCTATAACCCTCCTTTAATTTCTTTCATTCGTGAGATCTTAACTAGGGAAGGGAGGATTGGTATACAACTCACTATAACAACAAACATTCTGTTTGGTTCAATTATTATCAGTCGTCGTTCTAATGCATTAGTATATTGGCAAATAATCTTTACTCGATAAACGCGATCGTCAGAAAACCAATGGGTATATATACTTCCTCCTACTAATACACCAGAAATATCATCATAAACCAAGCTAATAAAGTGTTCGACGTAACTGAGGTCTGTTACGTTTACTTGTATAACCCAAACATCCCTATATCCAAAATCTGATATTAAAATCCGGTCAGTAGTAATAACAGACATTATATAATTGTAAATATTGATATGATCATTAATTTTAATTCCTGTCGTGTTAATGTAAAATGGTGTATAATTGGGTTCAGTGGGAGAAAAATAAACATTGTACAACATTTGTAAAAAAGTTGTGTTTGCTAAGTCAACATATAATACTTGCCGTGAAGTAATATTCTCCACAATGATGCCTGATTCTCGTTCCAGAATACTGAAAAAGAGAATATATGAGGATTTCACTATGAGATGAGAGATAAAGATATTGGGTGTTGATCTGTTATATTGCTCCCAAGTGACAGTCCAATTTGCTGTAACTGGAATAGGGAGAGGAGTAAGACCTTCAATAATAACACTCAGTTTATAATCAACCGCCATCCCAATAAAAGGTATTAATCGTTGATTTGTTTCAGGTATTGCAGAGACTTCTCGAAGGGGATAAAAAACGCTAATAAAGAGAAGAATTAGCAAGATTGTTATGGATTTGTTATATGATTTCATTATTATTGAATTATCCATTGATTGAAAAACTCTTTCTCTTTTAACAATTATACCAAATTAAATTTGAGTGTACTTTTTACTAGTTGAGAATACTTCAAAAAACTTATTGCTTTTGGAGGATAATCAACAATCACTGGCTTTAGGATGAAAATATTGACTGAAATTCATGTTCAACATGTCAGTAAAATTTTCCGTATTTGGAGGGCTGGTCTTAAGGTGAGAGTAATCGATGACCTGTCTTTAACAGTTTCTAGAGGTGAATCAGTACTCCTTCTTGGCCCTAACGGCTCTGGAAAATCCACTCTTTTACGTATGATAGCTACATTATTAATGCCCTCTGAAGGAAAAATATTGATTTATGGTTACAATACAAGACGAAGAAGCAGAGCTCTATTGAACTTACTTGGTTTTATGCCTGAAGAATGTAAATTTCATATTGGAATATCTGGTTTGACTTTCTTATGTTATCTAGGCAAATTGATAGGAATAAGGGAGCCTAAGAAACGAGCAACAGAAATACTTGACGATTTTGGTCTAAAAAAATGGCGTAATATTGATACCAGCGTTTATAGTGAAGGTATGCGCCAAAGATTAGGATTATGTTCCGCATTATTAAACGAACCGAAAGTCTTACTTCTTGATGAGCCATATAATAACTTAGACCAAGAGATGAGAATGAAACTGAAATCTTTTTTACATAAATATGTAGAGAATGATAATATTGTTATTGCAGCTTCCCACAATGAAGAACATTTTACCAATTTCCGTGAAATACGTTTTCCGATTGAGAAAGGGGAATAATTTTGGTCAACGTAGTTTTATTCCTTAGAAATTTTATCTCTGAGACATGGTTATCAATACGAAATTGTTTTATTGTCTTAAAATACGATACTACTCGTTATTTGCTATCAAATCGAACATTATTTCTGTTAGTTTTTTGTTTTGTCCCCACTCTTTTGTATGTTAGCTTTGCTGGACAGACAGCCTCGTTAGAGATCTATTTACACAGAAATGGCTACCAATGGTTTGTTGGATATGTGTTGCAAATTTATGTCACATTTGCTTATATTATTAATATTCTAGTTTCTATTGTCGTAATTCAAGAATTATTTCTCCATGAATCAGCTATCGAAATCTTACTCTCATCTACAAAACGATTCGAACTTTTTGTAGGAAAAACAGTTACAGCTCTGATTGTGTTAATAGTAACAAGCATTTTTACATGGATTGCTTGTGTAATAGCATTTATCATGTGGCAGCAAGATCTTCCAATAACATTAGATCAATTTTTAACTGCATTTCTGATATTAATTATTGTATCCCTCGTACCCTTAACGATCACCATTTTGGGTAATACAATGGTTATGAAATTTAGGTCTTTGAGCGGGATGGGTAGTGGTTTCCCAATATTCGTCTTTTTTGTAATTCCATTCTTTATTTTCAGTTCTATCTATTTGGGGTTTGCCACAGAGGAAATACTAGAATTTTCTACCTATTTCCGCGTTTTTTTCATTACTAACTTCTTTTTAATGACCGAGGATGAACGTCTCGTTACAAGTGTTGATGTAACCAACGCTTTTACTTTCTTTGGAATAATCACAATCCTAGCGATGATTTTTTCTTGGATTTTCTTCTGGCGGATGGAAACTAGGAAAAAAGAGTGAATCTATTTTCCATTAGTATTACTAAAGTTTGAATAAAAGCCTAATAAAGAATGAATAGCCGTTCCTTTCCAGAGAATTGCCTCGTCCACATCGAATTTTGGATGATGATGAGGATAGATAATACCTTTTTCCTTATTATAAATTCCTAATCCTAGGAATGCACCTTTAGTCTTTTCAAGGTAGAAAGCGAAGTCTTCACCTCCCATTGTAGGCTCCATTGTTGTAACAATATCCAATTCGTTAAGTATATCTGTTAATATATCAACAGCTTGATTATCATTTAATAATGGGGGATAAGCAGCAATTATACCAAAATCAACGTTTCCTTCGCAACGCCACGCCTTACTATAACCTTGCACAATTTCTTTCATTCGTTTAATAATGTGATTTCGAACCTCAGGATCCATTGTTCTAAATGTTCCTTTTAAAGTTGCTTGAGGAGGGATAACATTAAAAGCATCGCTCCCTTCAAACACGGGCGCAGTAAGCACAGCATTTGCAAAAGGATCAATTTCACGACTGATCAATTTCTGAAGAGCATTGTAAATATCAGTTAAGACTGCTGTGGGATCAACAGCTTGGTGGGGGGCTGCCGCATGTCCTCCTTTGCCTTTGATTGTGATTATGAAATCATCAGC
>JAHQWW010000113.1 GCA_029856365.1 Candidatus Hodarchaeota archaeon | reverse complement strand
AATCCATTGGCAAGGGGCTTATGGGGATGCGGGTTGTTGACTTTCAAACAGGTATGCCCGCTACGATGGGGCAGTCTTTCATTCGTAATTGCTGTCCTGGTTGTCTTGACGGATGCTGTTGCTACCTAGTTGCTCTCATGGATCAAGATGGCCGACGTATTGGTGATCAAGCTGCAGGAACAGTAGTCATTCTTGATCAGTAAGTTATCCTTTTTCCTCATCTTGTTTTCCTACAGGATTTACCTCCAACTTATTTTTGATAAGAATGAAGGAGAATCCATTCCCGAGAAAAAATCTTCTTACTCCCAAAGAAATTCTATATAAATACATTTTAACTATTTAATGACGTTATTAAGCATAATACTAATAATAGCTGAAATTTCTTAAGCATCATACCTATATTAATCGAAAAATGATAATTAAGGGAAGAATTATGACAATTGAAACAAATATTACGAAAATGTTGGGAATTAAACACCCTATAATAGCAGCACCCATGGGTCCTTTCTACACCACAGATTTGACTATAGCAGTGTCTGAAGCAGGAGGTTTAGGTGTAATCTCACATGTTGGCTTATCAGACGCAGATCCAGTTGAAGAAATGAAAAAAAATATGAAAACTGTTGTAGAATATACCGATAAGCCCTTCGGTTTCAATATCAGGACATCCCGGATGGAGCCAAATGCAGAAATGCTCTGTTGGGAAATCCCAAAGTTTATCATGGAGAATCAGAAAATCAGGGATCAGTGTGTATATGCATTGACATCCGCAGGCTCAGCCAAGATTTTACCAAATGCTCCACCATATCAAAAATTAAAAGAGAATTCAGAGATCAAACATTTTCATGTTGCTCCTGCTTTGTGGTTAGCTGAAAAATGTGTTTCAGCAGGTGTTGACGGACTAGTGGTCACTGGTGGTGAAGGAGGTGGACATCAATCGTATGAGAAGGTTAGCACTCTAGTAGTTCTTCAACAGGTGCATCAAAAATTCCCAGAGGTACCTATGGTTGCCTGTGGAGGATTTGCTACAGGAGAAGGATTAGCTGCTGCGTTATCACTTGGAGCTGGAGCTGTTGCTATGGGATCAAGATTCATTGCTTCAAAAGAAAGTGAATTTCATGACACTTACAAGAATGTTGTCCCACCGGCGAAAGCTCAAGATACCATTATGGCAACAGGAGTCTTCGGTCCCATCAGATTATGGAAAAACGAATATGCAAGGGAACACAAGCCTATTACTAGTAAAGAAGAGAAACTGGCTCAAGAGGCCACCTTTGATGTTGACGAAATAGCCAAGACAATCAGAGCTTACGAATTAGCCTATGAAGGCAACATCAACGATGGGGCTGTTCTCCTTGGCCAAAGTATTGGTTTGATTGACAGCATTGAAAGTGTTTCTGATATTATGGAAAGAATCATGAAAGATGCTGAAGCAGCTGTCAGAAATGCAGTTAGCTTAGTAAAATAGGAGAGAAAGAGAATATCAAATTTCTTTCTTTTCTAAAGAAAGAGAATATCAAGACAAGTATTTGGATTTCGATATTCAATGAGAATATCCTCTGATGAAGAAAATATCGTCCAGAAGGAAAATAAACTTAGAGCTTGGTTTACACAAGGTCTTCCTGAGAATGATCGCATTATCGATGGATTTGATATCGGTTGGGGGGGTACTGCACGTTGGGCAACATCACTCTTAGTTGAACATCTAGATCCCCACCGTAATCTTACTATATTGGATGTAGCCTGCGGGTATGGAACATTTTTAGTTGAACTCGGTTGGCGTTTTCCACAAGCTGAATTGATTGGACTGAATCTTGATTTTGATCCCCCTCACAATAGGATCGCTTCTTTGCTGTCTCAGGGTGAAGTAAAAGCTCACCTCATTTCAGCTGATGCATTACGGTTGCCTTTAATATCAATGAAATTTGATTGCGTGTCGTGTTTCCTCGGATTACAGGATATTATCATCACTCGCGGGAAAGAAAGCTTAGTAGCTGTTGTATCTGAACTCCTGAGAACAGTTTCACATCATGGATTCCTTGCGCTTTTGGATAACTTCTCAAGAGAGTCTTTTGAAAATATTCTCTCTCAACAGAATCTTGAATATGATTTAGTTTTTCATGATTCTTTCAAACCTAATTGTCAGTGGTCTCGTGAAGTAGGTTTCAAAGCAGTTGAAATGTACGCTCAAGGTTATTTACAACAACAATTGGATAGTAAAAATCCCCCTGATGATAGTAATAAAGCCTTAACCGAGATTCAGAAGAAAATGTTGAGGGAACTTGAAAACCAGCTTGAATCTCAGGGTTACTACAATCCTTGGGGAATTATGCGTCTTGTTTTACTTCAGCGATTATAAGCAATCAGTGAGAAATTATTAATTTCCCAGAATGTTTTTCAAAGATGGGAATAAATCCCCTATCGAATAAAATGACAATAAATAATGAACGTATTAAAATACTTACCCGTCAAGGAAGGTTTCATGATCTAATTAATATGCTAGAAGAAGAAATCCCCAAAGTTGAATCACAAAATAAGAAACTTCATTTGGAATACCAGCTGGCAGAAGCATATTATTCTATTCGGGATTCTAAAAACGCCAAAAAGATTGTTGAAAGACTCTTACCAAAGTTTCAGAAACTTGGTAATCATTCAATGGTAGGTGATTCTGAAAACATCTTGGGTAAGATTTATCGCTTGCACCAACGGTATTCTGACGCATTAGTTCATTATCAAAATGCAGAGAAAGCATTTAAGCTAGCAAAAAACAATGAAGGACTATCGAAAATATATCATAATCTTGGAAACGTCTATATTTTTCTCGAACGTTTTAAAGAAGCTCAGAAATTCCATTTTAAAGCTCTTGAAATAGCTCAACTGGAAGGAAAACAAGAGGCAATCGGCAGCTCGCATTTAAATATTGGAAGTATGTATTACCAGAATGGAGAGGTTGATCTTGCGATGTCTCATTTTGAAAAAGCACGAGATGTATTCAAAGAAATCCAAGATATAACCAATCTTGCTGCTACCTACCATAATCTAGCTGAATCTTATTTTCTTAGAAGAGAATATATTAGTGCTCAGAAGAACAGCTCTAAAGCTGCGTCTCTATATGAAAAACTACAAAATGTCCTAGGTCAAAATATAGCTCTTACAACACAAGCACGTTCTGCTAAAGCAGCAGGATCGATTGATAAAGCAATTGACACCTACAACCAGATAGAAAACCCAACAGATGGAATCCTTCTCGAGCTTGGTGAGTGCTATCTGAATCAAAACCAAGCAGATATCGCCAAGAAAACATTTGAAAGAATACTAGAACTACCTACACGCAATTCATTAAGTATAGGATACTCTCTAGATAATTTGGCAAGGATTGCAATTAATAAAGAAGAATTTGAGGAAGCTCGCAAGATTTACACTCAATTGTTAGAGGTCCTTTTTAGCATGAAACCTCAAGATCCTGACAGTATTGCTTCTACACAAGGAAATTTAGGCTATATGCACCTGAAGATGGGGGCTTTAAAACCTGCATGGGAGTATTTAATCATTGCAAGTGATTATTTCAAGAAAAGAAAAAACTGGGATGAACTGATCACACTAGGAAGCAATTATCGAAATGAACTTGTGGCAACAAAAGATTATCAAGGCGCAATCACAGTATCACGTGAATTTATCCTCCCGGTAGTGAGAAAATCAAAAGATAAGATGCAAGAAAACCAATACCACTATGAAGTGGCTTTACTTTATCATTTAAAAGGGGAAACAGAAGAAGGTTTTAACTACTGGAAAAAAAAATATAATAGAAAAATTGCTTTTCAGAAATATTCTGCTCCATTTTTAGCTTCTGTTCTTGATGAAAGCAATAAAAAGGAGCTCGAAAAGCAACACCTCAGATTCTTAAAACAGCTACTAAATCGTAAATAATGGTAAGAATAATAATTTAGTATTTTTAGATATTAGGTCATTGAATCATGTCCACTCGTAATCTCGATCGTAGAATACTTGGCCCGTATCGAATTTCTCATCATCCTTTTTGTGATCAATTTAAAGATCATGTCTATGTTTTTAGGGAAACCAAGGTTTGTCGGGGGTGTGTGATGCAATATTCAGGTATGATATTCTCTTTTTTCATTATAGTTGTGGGAAATCTCTTGGGATGGTGGCATGGTTTAACTGAAATTCAAGTGGGTCTTGTTTTATATTCATTAATTTTCCCTACTATTGTAACAGCACTTTGGATTGAAAATCGTAAGATTAAAGATGTTGCTCGGTTTTTATTAGGAGTTTCATTTTCATTGGCTTTTGTCCAATTTGTTTTCACTCCGAACTGGCTAATCAAAGGGTGGATCTTATTGAATTTTATACCTGGTTATTTTTATCTTAATCAACAGCGAGCGAAGAGTAATAATGATGTTTGTAACCATTGTAAAGAATTTAATAATATGCCGTATTGTACTGGATTTCAAATCTATGCAGATCGAGAAAAGATTTTTCTGGCTCAAGCTGTTCATGGGGGTATTCATGATCCATTTGCCTTACATCCCGATAAACTTGAAGAATGAGTTCAAATCAGTTGTAATACTCCTTTTTATATCAATACATCATTAATTAAATGGATTTTTCATGAATTCTTGGTGAATCAATTCCAAAGAGGTTTGCACTACCACAATCTTTTTTAGTGAAATTATAGTTGTATTATGATATTCTCCATTTGAAGTGAGCTGGAGATAAGGTGAAAATGTCAAGACAACAAACATTAATTCAGAGACAAGCTCCTTGTGCAGATCGGTGTGTTGCATACATAATCGACGACATATTAAGTTGCATTCCATTCTATTTCTGTATAAAAGATGGGATTAGAGACGGTCGTAGCATAGGCAAGGGGATGATGGGCCTTCGTGTCGTGAAATTCGGAACCGGTCAACCCGCAACCATCGTCGACTCTTGTCTTCGTAACTGTTGTGGTATATGTCCATGTTTATTATTGATTACTCCTGGCCGTCGGCGTTTCGGTGACTATATCGGTGGAACTATTGTTATTAAGGACCGATAGATACCCCTCCTCTTTTTTTTCTAAATATTAGCTTATAATATTGATTACACTAGATTCAACTACAAAAAGCTTTTTTAAAATTATTTACTCTCGGGATATAACTCTACCGACAAAGACAAGAGTTAGAGCGATTAACGCAATTATTAAAACAACAGTTGCAAAGAATGTTCCTTCATCAGGTGTTGGTTGAGACCATGCTAACAGAGCAACCAAAAGATTTAATCCAGAGAGGCATCCGAATAACGCAGTTAAAAAGTTAAGCCTTTTTGTAGTCCGTTTTTCCTGTTCAAGAGATAATAGATTCATCTTACCCTGTATATAAGAAGTAGCTCCTTCGACAGACCGCTCAACTGATTTCGCGAAGTCTATCCATGAATTCATGAGATTGAGATTGAAATTTGGAAATAATCTCTGAATCAATGGTTCTGACAACAAAGGGACAATTGGGCTTAGATGTCCCTGCATTTTAGAAATAGCAGGTTTAAGCTTGAGAAACTGGGCTTGGATATCCTGTGTGCGATCCAAGAATTCACTTAATTGAGTAACGGTTGAGCTTGTAATAGTACGCATCTCTGCTGTGATATCAGACAATTCTTCCAGCATTTTTTGCAATGCAGGTTCAATCGTAAGCCAAGCATTCACTAATCCCTTTTGCATAACTAGAGCTTCATTAATCTTTTGAAATAAAACAACTGGAATCTGATCATCTCCCATATGCACTAAACACACCTCAGGTTCTTCTGATTTCTTATAATCTGGAGCCATGATATTAATGGTTAGATTGTCAGCATTATCAAAGCGGAGGTAGTATGAGGCATAATACGAGGGAAAATTCGTGTACGTATTCTTTGAAGGATGATCAGTATCGAATAATTCCAGAGGATCAATCTGATAGTTTTCTGTCAACCATGTTTTAAGATCCTCAAATAATGATTGAAGCTGAGAAAAAAGAGAGGCTCCTGCACGGGCAGGAAAACCAGCAAGGCCATAAATGAGAGGATCCAGTAAGAATGACTCTTCAATGTTTGGATCTAAAGGCCAATAGGTATGTTTGATTGTCATTACCCAGTCGATATGCCTCTCAAACACAATATCTAAAGTCCGTGAGTTCTTCCATTCGTATAAAATTCCTAACTGATTGACTGGAACCTTCTGTAGTCTGAATGCTGATCGAATAACTTCTTCAGTGATTCTGAGTGGCACTACAATTTGAAAACCAGCCACGAATTGAGCTTGGTCTTTCCAATGAGCCAACATTGCTTCTGATCCATGTTCCAAGAAGATGTTACATGAGGGGCAGCAACTATTTGACGTATGAACCCGTTGCGGACAAAGATTCACTGAACCTAGAGAAGCAGCAACCTCACATCGGCCGCAACAGTTTAGAAAGTCAGGGTCATCGGTGACAAGTATAGCGCCATGTTTCCGGCATAGATTTTCAATCTCTGGTGTCATTCTACTCAACTTTCATTGAAATAATGAGTATAGGAGAAAAAGATTTTTCTTGAGACAAGGATTAATAGATAAGATTTCTCATTTTACTTTGTTTTTATATATTTTGAATTAGCTATTCTTTGAGGTTAATGTATTAGTTTAAGAATTACTCACCAAGCTAATTATTTCGTATGTTTTCGAAAATCTTGCATCTAAAAACAAAGTGGGAGATAATCAGAAAGGAGAATAATAGATTGAACTGAATTAATAATGAATTCTAATTGAACACCACTTCAAGTGTAAGATTCAAATCGAATCCATTGATTGAAAAGAAATCTTTATCTTCTAAAGATTCCAAACATATTTCACAGGCTAATGTTTCCGCTTTCATATATTCTCTATACGATTTTATACTTTCAAGAATTTCTAACGAATCAGTTTCATATTTAATATTGATCCTCGTGTCTATGTTAAGATTAGCTTCTTTCCTCAAACGTTGTATTACCCTAACTATCTCTCGTGCCATACCTTCCCGTTTTAATATTGGAGTCATCTCAGTTACGAGAAGTAAAGCTAAATCATACTCTTTAGATGCTTGAAAGAGATATTTTTGATTTATTACCTCCCTAGCTAAATCTTGGACATATTTAAGCTCTTTAACATTTAATTCTTGCCTAAGGTATTCAAACAACTGTGTTGCGTACTTACTAGATATGAATGGTGGATCTCCTACGATGATAGCCAATGAGAGCGGCTGGCGAAGTTTGATTTGGGCTTTATTCCTCAGTGATCGACCTAGTTCGACAATATTCTGATATTTTTGAAAAGATTCTAACACTTTTTCGTGTGAGGAAGAAATATCTTTTTTCTTTGGAAGTGAACACAGATGAACACTTTCTGGTAACCGTTTATTAAATGGATGTCGGAGAAGTTGAAAGATGTGTTCAGATAAGAATGGCATGAAAGGAGCTAATAGATAGCTTGCATTTATCAAAACTTGATATAATGTTGAATAAGCTGCATCTTTGTCGTCAGACGGATCTTTTTCCTTCCAAAATCTCCTTCGTGAACTTCGGATATACCAATTAGTAAGATCATTAAAGAATTCTTCAAGTAGAAGAGTGGGCTTTTTGCAGTCCCAATTTGTTAAGCTCTCATGATAATTATTAATTAAATTATTCAGTCTAGCTAGAATCCATTGATCAAACACATTAGTAGAAGGCTGAGATAATTGAGAAGCTTCATTAACATCCAAAGCAGCGAAGTTTATAAAGAATCTAACCGCATTCCAGAAAGGTACAAACTTACGTTGAATTTCATTGGCAATGGTGAATCCAAAACGTAGAAATGCGTCTGATTTTTGTGTTGCATAATTCCATCTCATAATATCGGCGCCCATTTCTGAGAGAGCGTGATCAAAGCTAATTGCATTACCAGAAGATTTGTGCATAGGTGCACCATTTTCATCTCTAACTTCCTCGTACACTACAACTGTCTTGAAGGGCGCACGTCCTTCTAATGCAACCGACATAAAGAGTTGTGAATAAAACCAAAGTCTAACCTGTTCTATCATTTCACAGACCATATCAGCGGGAAACCACTTTTCCCATTTTTTTCGATTTTTATGATAATTGAGAGTAGAAAATGGGACTATCCCAGCATCTAACCAACAATCACCTACTTCAGGAATACGTTCAACTAATTTCCCACAACTTGGACATGAGATTTTCACTTTATCAATCCATGGACGATGTAATTCGCTTAATTCTTCTACTTGATGCGGATCTTCTGCCAATTCTTTTAATTCCTGAAGACTTCCAACCACTGTCACTTGTCCGCAACTGCAGAGATAGAAAGGTAATGGCAGCCCCCAATAACGCTTCCTAGAGATGCACCAATCACTCATATTTTCCAACCAATCGTGCATTCGTTTTCCAGCATGTGTTGGTACCCAGTGAACATCATTATTGGCTTGTTGAAGTAGGGTTCGTATCTCATCACATGATATGAACCACTCGGTTTCTATTTTAAAAACGAGCTCGGTTTTACAGCGCCAACAGACGGGATATCGATGTTCAACTGTTTCTATCTTAAATAAAAATCCTTTCTCAGTAAGGCGTTTAAAAATAGGTGATGCTGCTTCTTGGGTATTTAACCCGCTTAGTTGCCTCAAACCTTCAACTAGTTCTCCCCTATCATTGATGGGAGCAATGACATCTAGTTCATATTGTTCTCCTAATTCAAAATCTTCTGCACCACACCCAGGGGCGATATGAACTATACCTGTTCCCTCATCGGAAGATACTTCTTTCCAAGGAATAAGTTTATGCTTAATCCCTTTTTGGAGTGGAAGGTCTGTGAAAGGAGCTTTGTAATTCAAGTCTAATAAATCAAAACCTTTAATAGAGTCTAATAGTGAAAATTCAGGGCCAAAAACTTCAATCGAATCCTCTGCAAGATAAAATTCCTTATCATTCTTTTTAACAAGCACATAAGTTAAGTCTGGGTGTACTGCTAAAGCAGTATTTGCTGTTAGCGTCCAAGGAGTTGTTGTCCAGACCAAGAAATAACGATTGGGAATTCCCAAGACGGGGAGCTGTAAGAACACCGAAGGATGATTCACTAATCTATATGAGTCCGCCATTTCATGAGCAGAAAGACTGGTACTACAGCGTGGACACCATGGCATCACAAGACGAGAACGATAGAGCCAATTTTTTTCATGACAGATCTTCAGGAAAAACCAGATGTGCTCAATATTCTGATCAGTGTGAGTATAATAACTGTTGTCCCAATCCATCTGTTGACCAAGTTTTTTTGATTGTTGCGTTATAATCTTTGAATATTTATTTATGCGAGCTTTACATTGATTGATAAAAGCCTCTATACCCATTTTCATAATATCTTGTTTTGAATTTAAGCCAAGGGCTCTTTCGACTTCAACTTCGACCCAGAGACCTTGTGTGTCAAATCCATTTTGAAACCGTTGATTATAACCCCGCATGGCCCAATAACGTTGAAAAATATCTTTCAAGGTACGACCGCGAGCTGTGTGTACTCCCATAGGGTTATTTGCCGTGATGGGGCCATCAATGAAGCTAAATTGTAGGTTAGAGCTTTGAAGCTTAGTTTTCAACTTTTGAAAAATCCTCTTGTCTTCCCAAAATTTGAGTGTGGTCTTTTCGACTGCTGCCCATTCAAGTTTCGCAGTCACAGGAGTGAAGAGAGAATCATTCACCGCGTCTCTTCCTCCGATTTCGGAAATTCACATTTGGTAATATTTGGACTAACTCGAAAAGTGTATGTTTTGTCCAATTCTGTTCATTTTGTTTCTCATTCTCTTTCTTGTTCTTTTTACCAAATTTTACGATCCATCCTGAAGTCACCTACCAAAAATTCAGTAAATGTTTTCAAAAACTCATAAAAATGATTCTTCCAGTAAAAAAAACCAATTAAATGTACGACTTTGGAGTCTAGTATCCAGTGGTTAGTAAAAAAGGAGTTGCAAACAAATTTCGTGATCCCACATGGATTTTCACTCCGAACGACATTCTTTCCTCTAACGTTTAAACATTTCCCTTTAGGTTGAAAAGATAGTATAGGTTGTCGTAAAATATATCAAATAATATTTACCATGATTATTGGACGAAATATAAAGCGATAGAATCTTTCGATACAATACCTAACCAGTTCCAAATTTCCTTTACAAATTAATATTTTAGATAGGGATTATTTATTATAAGTTCTAGCCTCTCATAATGCATTCTATTTTCTTAATTGGATAGATGAAAACTTGAATGAAAATGCAAACAATGAACAGAATCGATTCTATTTCATAACTGTCGATCTATTGAAAGGATTCTCGGTCTTCCCCATGATTTTTGGGCATTTTATTGGGTGGTGGGATAATTCAATGGCTGTTAATTATGAGGAAAGCGGACTTCTCGTAACAATTATTATGATCCTGGGCCTGATGGTTTTCCCATGTTTTCTTTTCCTCTATGGGTTCAATCAAGTTAATTCTTTTCTGAAACGAGGAGGAGATATCTTAAATCGGAACAAGATTAGATCTCATGCAATAAAACGAAGCATAATTTTTCTTTTTTTCTTAGTTATTACAATGATAATAATGGCATTTTCTAGAGGAGAACCAGAAAAATCATTCAATTATATTTTTAATTGGCACCTATTTCATCTTTTTGCTTTTTCTACAATTTTCCTCCTTCTTATGTGGGAACTCGCATGTTGGATTGAAGAGAAAATCAATGGTTATTGGAGTTCACAGCAATGTCTTACTGTCATTCTACTATTAAATTTCGCATTGATTATCGCCTTTTTCTTTTTATTCCACGATTATATGATGAAACAACCAGTGGCTTTTCCAGTACAATCTGAAATCAAAAGGATTATTGAATACGCTCTTCTTGATATTTCAACGAGTGGTGTGATCCCATGGCTTTCATTTCCGTTAGCTGGCGGCATTACTGCTTCCTTTCTCGATTTAAGTAACATCCATAAAATTCGTGTTACTGAAAAATCGGTTATATTACTAAGTGTTAACCTTATTTTCCTAGTCATTGGGCTATTGTATTCATTAGAAGAAAGATTTGTCTCACACGGGATAGGATATACGTCATCTTTTTCTCACGTATTCATCTCAATTGGGCTTATTGGCTTTATTTTTGTAATCCTAGTTTTGTTACTTGATATCTACCAAAAAATCCCTCGCAAATCCACCATTAGACTATTCTATCCTATAATCATTGTCAGTAAGATTTCTCTAACTGTTTATTTGATTCATCCTGTTGTTGGAGTCTTTGATCCTTCACTTATCCCTTCTGAATCAGTGTTAATGTCACTAGCATCTCTGTACAGTCTATTTTTTGTAATTTTAGCTCATTTTTGGCAAAGGTGGGATTTCAAATATAGTTTTGAGTGGATTATCAAAGAATTTTCTTAAACAATTATGTAAATATTGTATTCATTACCAATTATCGAAGTATCCTTTATTAATGGAATGATGAACCAAGTTTTTACATTAAAGCATTGATGTACTAATGCTGATTAGGATTAGTCTTCCAGCCCTAAATTATGATAAAAAAAATCATCGAATTCCTAAAAAGATTTTTAGGAATGATCAGATCCAAGGTTTTATGAACATCAGTTTGATTCTGATGAGATAATCATGACAAATAATAATACAGAAAAGTCGGAGTTGGATCCAACACAAAAGTTGGCTAATCGGAACAAAAATCGTGTTAAGCTGGACCCTAACAGATTTGCTCAAATGTGGATTAAAGCAGAGAAAGAAATTAGGGAGGCATATCCACAGGATTCCTTGAAAAAAAAGGAAGAATTCTTGAAAAAACATAAGTGGAAGCAGTCAGTGCCTCCAAGTCCTAAGATTTTAGCTAGATGGTGGCAAGAGGCCGACAATCAGATCAGATTAGCTCATCCTCACGAGACATTGAAGATTCGTCAGGAGCTGACTGAAAAATATGTCCTTTCTCGCCTTAAAAAGTATCTCCAAAAACAGAAACAATATGTAGAACCTCATCCTGAAGAAAAACAGATCTCTAGATGGTATGACGAAGAATTACTGAAACTACGTGAAGCAACTCCTCATAAATCCTTAAAACAACGAGAAGAAATTGCTGCTGCAGTAGTAGAAGAAAAAATCAAACAATATAGGAAAACAATCAGATTAGATGAGTTTTTTGATTAATCTACAAATTATGTCATTTTATTGGATAAAAGTGACTGACGATGAGTGATCCTCCTGAAATGCCCAGAAAACTAGTATGCAAGGAATATTTAAGTCAACAGATTTATATCGAACCAGATACTATCATTGATCGAATGAACACAGTCAAATTTCATGCTCCTGGTTCTGGAGAAGTCATAAATGAAATA
>JAHQWW010000112.1 GCA_029856365.1 Candidatus Hodarchaeota archaeon | reverse complement strand
AGAAAGATGTTCACTTCTTCGGAAAAATAGTTAAAGCAATTCAAGAAACAATTATATTGATGGAAGATATTGACACAAAGATAAACGAATATTGTGGGTGGCCTAAAGCATTTTTCTCCCCTAGCCTGCGCGACATGTAATCTCAATTCCCCAGCTTATTTACCTTTCCTTCTTCCCAACCGAGGGAAAAAACGTCCAACTTTTTCTTGATAATAAGTATATTCTTCCCCAAAATGATCAATCAGAATTGCTTCTTCGTATTTAGAAAGTTCATAATAACCAAATATCCCAATTAGAAGAGGAATTATCAGAATATTCTGAAGTATCAATAAAAAGCCTAGAAAAAAGAAACAGTAAGAAGCATATAGAGGATGGCGAATATAACGATACATTCCCTCCTTCTCTAGTTTGTGGGGAATTCCCCAAGAAAAGGCGCGTCTTCCACGAGATATACGGCCCCAAGAGGCTATTAAAGTGCCAAAAAATACTGTTACTAGTCCCAAAGATTGGATTAAAGTATTCAAGATGTCAGAAGTTGATAAAGGTTGATACGTGAATATACTAAAGCCAATTAAAGCATCAATAGGGACATAAAAAAATATTAACCACATGTATCCAGAAACAAAAAAGGTAATCATCATCATAGGATTGGTTTCAAGTCGTTGAGTATTATCTCTTTTACTTTTAGGATTTTTTCTAAAATATGTAACAAAATCTAAAGGTAGACTTATTGTAAGATAAATAGTGAGGTTGATCGCAAAGAATAACCCAATTAGTGTGTAATCAAACAAGATTATCCCTTATTATTGTCCTCTAAAGTTACCTTTACATTTCAAAAAAGACATTAAAAAATTGCCTTCTGAAATTGATTGAGTCGTAGTTCACCTGATATTAATTTTGGGAGTAGATTTTCCCTTAATTCAGAGAGTTTTTCGTTTTCATATAGATTTCCGATTATTCTTTGAAAGAATGACTCAAAAAGAAGGCCAAATTTCGCAATATTTTCCTTAGGTGGGAGAACTAGCTCTATTGATTCAATATCTGAGCAACTAATGTTCGGTTGCACAGTACCAAAAGCTCGGTCCTTTAAAATCCTTTGATATTTATTTGATGTCAATATTAAATATATTAAATAGAGTCCTTTATCTATTTTCTCCCTGAAGATGCCCACACGTTGATTTAACCACAATTTTCTATCTGTTCTTGGTACAATACCGAGTTTTCCCACTTTACTCCCAGTCATTGCGATAAGAACTGAACCAGGCTCAATTAAGAATCTTCTGTCCAATTTTGCGATAGTTTCTCTTGAAACATACTGAGTGTCCTTAATATCAACAACATTATTTGAAATATTTTTTATTTTCACTACCCCCATATTTCCATTCTCTAACAACTCATTACTCTTAAATGCAAATCCTGCTTGAACATAAACAATATCACCAATAGAACCTAATCTCCACCCTTTGGGGATTTCTTTTCCAACTTTTTCTGAATAAACCATCTCTCCACCGCTAGTCTTATATGGGGCATCAATATCATTCGGAAATTCAAAATCTACGAACCAATGTTTTAAAAATTCTCGTCCTATTGCTTCAAGGGTGTGATTCGTCCTGATATTGAGCTCTATTTTAGCATCTAATTCAAAAAGAGCTTTACCAATTTTCTCTTGTTCAGCTAGACTTGGAAATGGCATAAGCGACGTTTCAATAATGTCAGGGGTGAAAGCTGGATATGTGGATGTATGTGTATCAGCAATTGCAGCAAGATATTTAATATAATCCTCACTAGTTACATAATAATATAGATACTGAGGATTAACACCCTTTGCAGTAATTACTGCAAATCCAGTAGAAGCTATTAAACGGTCAGAGCCTTTTGCAATGAATGCATAATGTCTTAAATTAGGTCTAACTGTAGAAATAAGAATATCATTGTCTCGAACAATTCTCTTCGCTCTAGTAGGAGCTTGATCAATTAATATTTTCTTAATTTCTACAACTCTTCCTTCCTTAATAGAAGAAATATCAATATAGTCCATTTTTTTATAATCGGATGAGCTATCCACATTCAGCTCGTTAATCTTAGCAACTTCTTTAATTTTCTTTACTTTCCAATCAATGGGGATAGCTCCAATTTCAGTTTGCTGGAGTTGAGAATTCACCTTAGAGGTCATACCCTAAATCACCAAGATTATTCCGTATTGATTTTGTCAATTCTTCTGCTTGCTTAAACTGTTCTGCTAGTTCTGATGTCAAACGATCCATTTTTCCAGTGAAAGACTCCTCTTCAACAGCCTTGGGTACTCCTACATAACGAGCAGGGGTAAGAATGAAATTATGATCACGAATTTGGGTCATATTAACTGATTTGCAAAAACCAAGAATATTTTTATACTCACCATTCCCAGTTTTCCAATTATCGTATGTTTCAGAAATTCGTTGGATATCATTTCTAGTAAGTTCTCTATGTGCTCTATCAACTAACACACCTAGACATCGGGCATCAATGAAAAGAACCTCATTTCTTCGATCTTTGAACTTACCATTTTTTTTATTTCGATTAATGATCCATAAACAAGCAGGAATACCTGTGTTGTAAAAGAGTTTGTCTGGTAAAGTCACGATACAATCAATCAAATCAGCTTCTAAAATGTTTTTTCGAATATTTCCCACATTCGATGTTTTAGAACTCAAAGATCCATTAGTTAGAATAAAACCAGCAATTCCTATTGGAGATAAATGATGTATGAAGTGTTGAACCCAGGCAAAATTAGCATTTCTAGCTGGTGGAATGCCATATTTCCACCGTTCATCTTGAAGAAGCTGGTCTCCTTTCCAGTCTTTCGCATTAAAGGGGGGATTTGCAAGAATAAAATCAGCTTCAAGGTTTTCATGCAAATCATTAGAAAAACTATCTCCCCATCTGATATTACCAATGATTCCACGAATTGCGAGATTCATCTTACATAATCCCCATGTGGTTCGATTGGATTCCTGGCCATATATCAAGATATCAGAATTTTTCCCGCCATGTAACTCGATAAACTTCTCGCTTTGCACAAACATTCCTCCAGATCCACAACATGGATCGAACACTTGCCCCTTGAAAGGTTTGGTCATCTCAACGAGGAGTCTCACTACACTTGGAGGAGTATAGAACTGGCCACCTTTCTTACCTTCCAATTCCGCAAATTGACCGAGAAAATATTCAAACACTCTACCTAAGATATCTTTGCTTATATTCTCCTCATCTACTAATCCAATTGTCCCGATTAGAGCTATTAGATCACTTAAACATCCTTTTTCTAATGCTTCACGTGAATAATTCTTGGGGAGTACTCCTCTCAATGAGGGATTGTCTTGTTCAATTGATTCCATTGCTAGATCGATGAGTTGACCTATTTCTGACTTCTTAACATTTTTTTCTATATAGTCCCAACGAGCTGTAAGTGGCACTGAAAAACCTTTTTTGTTACTATATTCATCAATATCTTCGAAATCAATTGAACTCACACTTGAATTAGTATAGCTATCATTATCTTCTTTGAACGTGTCAGAAATGTATTTCAAAAAGATTAATCCCAGTACCACTGATCGGTACTCTGATGCGTCTAAGTTACTTCGTAATTTATCGGCAGCTTTCCACAATTTTTCTTCAAAACCAAGATTAAGACTAGTGGAATGATTTTTAGCCATCTATATCGTTTCCGTTATTTTAAAGTTATGAGAATAAAAAAATGATGCTTTTCTTCCTAATTACCTTTTCTTATGATTACTTAAGAAATAAATCGTATTAATAAACTAAACTCTCTTAGTTTATCCACTTATCTGTCTTTATTATCAATATTCTAGATGTAAAAAAACAAATCTTCAGAAAAGAGAGTAATTTAAAGCAGATTATGTCCCTTTATGACAAAAAAGGAAAGAATGAGAGACAATTAAGTATCATTTAATGGCCTTTTTCCCCCATCTTGGCATGCATGTCTTCAGGATTAAGGCCTCTTTCCTTCATCATCTTCCGCATAGCCTCTGGGTTAAACTCTCTTTCCTCCATCATCTTATACATCTCTTCAGGACTAACGCCTCTTTCGTTCATCATGGCATGGATGTGATCAGGACTCATATCATGACCTTGCATCATTTTCGCCATACCTGCAGACATAACTTCAGACATAGAAGTTGGTTCAGGTGTAGGAGCTTTATAAACTTCAGCTAACTCTTCTACTCCTTGATGTGCATAATAAGTATGGTATAATTCGGCATAAACTCCATCTTTGACAAGAAGTTCCTCATGAGTGCCAAGCTCGACTAATTTTCCCTTCTGAAAAACAGCTAAACGATCAACATCTCGAATGGTTGTTAATCGGTGAGCGATAACAAAAGTTGTCCGGCCTTCAAATAAAACCTTTTGTGCGTGTTGTACCAAACTCTCAGAATAGGCATCAAGACGTGATGTGGCTTCATCAAGCACAAGAATCTTTGGATCGGCAAGCATTGTCCGTGCGATCGTAATCATCTGCCGTTGCCCTGAACTCAAACCCTTACCACTTTCCTGTAGCATTGTCTTATATCCGTTAGGTAATGCTTCGATGAAGTCATCGGCTCCGATGAGTTTACACAATTCATCAATTTCGCGATCACTCACCTCTGGATTACCATAACGAATATTCTCAAGAACACTATCTGCAAACAGGTACGGTTCTTGGGGAATTAATCCAATAGAGGTATGCAAGCTTTCCAGTTTTATGTCACGCAAGTCTTGATTTCCTATTAAGATTCGTCCCTCTCTTGGATCATAAAAACGAGTGAGAAGAGCTGCCAATGTTGTCTTTCCTGCCCCAGTATGACCGACAATTGCTATCTTTTCTCCTTCCTCAACCTTGAGAGTTACAGCTTGAAGAACAGGAGTTCCTTTCACATATTCATAGGAGACATTATCAAGAGTAACACTTGTATCATGTAATGTGAGGGATTTCGCATTTAAAGAGTCTATTACTTGTGGTTTTTGCTCTAGAACGTCCGCTACCCTATCCATTGCGGCTAATGATGACTGAAGTTGAGGGTAATACATTGCAATATGAAGTATGGGGCTTAAAAATCGTTGGACTAGGATTGTACCAAGATAAATTGATCCAAGAGTGATCGTAGATTCCGGTAACCATCCACCGACAATAAGTGTCAATGCAACTAGGATCATAGAAACCATTGATATAGCAGGGAACATAAAGTTAAAGATGGCACCCATTTGCTTGAAATATTGGTAAGTCTTTTGGTTAAGCTTATAAAGAACGGAAGAAGACCATTCCTCACGATTGAACGACTTAGCAATTGAAACTCCAGCAAGACTTTCCGCCATTTGGCCTGACACTTCTCCATATGATTTTCGGACACGATACATGATTTTTCGTCCAAGTGTACCAAGAATACTAGCTAAAATCGCTGCCACAGGTATTGCGAGCAATGCAATTCCAGTTATTATCCAACTAGTAGCTAAAAGAAGAAAGAAGGTACCAAAAGTCAAGAGGAGCTGAGAACTCGCATTAGTAACTACAGTAACCCCAACAGCAAGTTCTTGAGTATCACTGGTCACACGACTAGTTACGTTCCCACTTTGTTCTTGTTTGTGGAATGACATATCAGTAAAAACCAAACGATCAAAAACATCAGTTCGGACATTATGTAGCATATTGGCTTGTAGTCGTGCAAGAATATAAGTGTTTAACGCATTAAAGAACCAGATTGCGAGTGAAAGAACTAAGAAAACGACGAATAGAAGAAGAAGAAAATCTATATCAGGTCTTACTGTTGCTACAGCTGCATCTAGGCCTTCGCTTATTATTAGTGGAGAGATGATGGATCCAATAGCATAGGCAAATATTAAGAGTGCTGAAAGAAGAAGAAGCCCCTTAAAAGGAGTTAAATATCCCCACAACATTTTAAGCAATTGTTTAGTGGATCTTGTTTTCTTATGTTTTGTGTCTACAAAGAACCCGTGGGGCCCACGGCCTCGAGAATGAGCCATTAGAAACGCCCTCCTACGACCTCTGGAAGTGCTTCAAATATCATTTGGTATTGAGGACAAGAATCTAACATTTTATCATGCGATCCATAAGCACAAATCTCCCCTTTATCAAATAAGACAATAAAATCGGATTCAATAAGAGTACGTAATCGTTGTGTTACAACGATGGAAGTTCGATCCTCCATCAGCTTATCAAGAGCCCGACGAAGAAGAAGCTCAGTTTTGGAATCAATAGCAGAGGCAGAATCGTCTAGTAACAGGACCTTTGGGTCTGCTAGAATAGCTCGTGCAATTGCAATACGTTGTCTTTGTCCCCCAGATAGCTTTGATCCACGCTCTCCAATCCTCGTCTCAAATCCTTGGGGAAGCTTTTCAATGAATTTTAATGCTTGAGCATTCTCCGCTGCAGAGATGATTTCTTCATCTGAAGCATTAGGATTGGCAAAAGCAATATTCTCTCTTACTGAGGCAGAAAAAAGAAATACTTCTTGCTCAACCATCGTGACTCCTTGACGAATTTCAGCAGCAGGAATTTCTGTTAAAGGAGTGCCGTTGATTTTGATTTGACCATCCGTTGGATCATATAAGCGAAGAAGTAACTTAAGGAAGGTTGATTTCCCAGACCCTGGGCCTCCAATTACAGCAATTCTCGAACCAGAAGGAATTGTAAGATTGATATTCTTTAATGCTGGCTTTGACGAACTTCTATAGCTAAAGCTCACATCTTCAAATACAATCTCACCACCCCAATCAGGAATAACTCCTTCCTGAGCTGTATCAGGGACTGGATCCTGCCAAGTCATTTTCGACCAGATGCGATCTGCATTGGCTTTTCCAGCTCGAATGTTTAGAATTGCCATTGGGAGCATAAAATTAAGGAATTGAAGTGACAACAACATAGAAACAGATGAAGTAAATGTATCAATGGTAGTAGGATTATCAGCTAAATTAATCAATCCTAAACCGAATATTATCGCTGTTAGCGCGATCAGTACTAGTGCAGGCCAAAAGAATGCAGATAAACGTCCTTCTGTTGTTACTATATCTGCATAATTAGCACTGCCAAGAGCAAATCTTTTGTTCTCTTGATCCTCTTTATTGAAACTTCGAACGACTTCAATACCACGAAAGATTTCCTGAGAATCGCGTGTTACCACTGCCAATCTTGATGCAAGCTCTTCACGAATTGGCCCAATAACTGCAGCATATCGGACCACCAAGAAAAGATAGAGTGGAAATCCAAATAATGCAATTAGAAAGTAAATAGGATCGAAAGCTAAAAAGATGATCGTAATAAATATCATACTTAGGAAGGAACTAGAAAGCATTCGCATACTAGGGTTAACACCCATCCGCATTTGAGAGATTTCGTTCATAGCCATAGATAGCAGGCTACTACTATCAATTTCATCATGAAAAGTCATGGAATGTTCCTGAATAATGTCGAAAAACTCTTGCCGGATATCCCTTTCGTATCTAAATGCAGCTATAGTCCACGAATAATTAGCAACAAATGTGATTCCAAAGCTTAAAAGGGCAGTAACAATTATTCCTAAACAAATAAGAAGGAATGTTTGAGAAAATCCTTCAGATTGGAGAATACTGAACGCTTGTCCAAGAAGAATACTGGGAAAAAGCGTTAAGAACACACTTATTAAAGATATTCCTAAACTCAATAAAACAAGGCCTGGACTACGCCAAAGAAAACTTAAATACCAATGAGTAGCAGAATTATACTTTTCTGTTGGCACTGGAGTATATTTTCTCTGTTGCACATCAATTGAAACTGTCTGGGGTACTTGCATAAACTGTCTTCCCGTATTATTGAATTATTTTTCAATCCAAACAATAGCTAGAAAAACTATATATAGGTTTCCTAGATATTATCCCAACGAATAACAGGGTGAAATTTAGGATATAATTTTCACTATATATAAAAATAGAAGGTTTTTTTCGTTTGGGATCAAAAAATGAGAATAATAAAACTGCTGATGACCTTGTAGAGAAATGGATCCAAGGATTTCATAGAGGTAGTTTACGTTTTTTCATTCTACATCTCTTATGCCACGAGAAACAACATAAAAACAATACAAAACCAGATGAAAGCCCTTTTAGAAAAAAAATTCATGGGTACCACATTGCCAAGGCAATTAAAGAAATTACAGACGAACGATGGGAACCCAAAACAGCATCTATCTATCCAATACTCAATCAATTCAAAGAGGAAGGAATAATCGAAGAAACTGCAGATCAAAATGACAAAGAGGTTAAACGAGATATTAAAAAATATCGATTAACAGATTATGGCTTAGAAGTTGCACAAAAATTAGAACAAGCACGAAAAGATTTCGCTAAAGCATTTAGTATACATCCACGCCATGGCCCACCTCCACGGCCTCATCTACAAATAATAAAATCCAAACTAGAGCTTAGTGATGAAGAATTTTCTGATTTATTAAAAAATGCGAGTATTAACGAGCTTGAGATGGAAGAAAACCAGCTTAAAGAAACTGTTCTTATGATTCAAGATACTCTAAAAGCAGTCGAAGAAGAGATTGAACGAAGAAGGATTTCCTAAACTAAAAGAGGGGAGGAAATGCTTAGGAGGCACTATTTCTTTCATTGCACTTCTTCTATAAATAAATGATGAAATTCTGAGGGAAGCTGCTGATAATTCACCTGATCAGCTATAGCTGACAAATCAACAGAATTGTATGTATTCCAGAATAACATGGGCCCTGTTGTTTCAACTCTTTTCACATGATCTATAAAAGCAGCGAGCGTTTTTCCTGTATAAGTTGTTTCCAATGAAATATCCTCTGTCTGTCTTATTAGGTCAACTGCTTTTTGTCCCTCTGGAGTTACTCGACCGTATTTTCCACCATAGTATTGATCAATAAGTTGAAATCTCGGTTTATACTGAAAGTTCCTTAACTTAGAATCCTTATGGAGAATTTTAAGAGCACCCTTAATGAGACTCTTGACTTTCCCTGCTGTAGCAGCCATTCTATCTGTCACGCGAATTCCTAAAACTCGTATTTTTAAGCCAGTAAGCTGAATCCCTAATTCAAGACCTGCCATAGTGCCTGTGGTACCTGCAGCGACGAAAAGAAGTTCAGGCTCGGGAAGTTTACCCTTTTCGATCTGCTGTTTCAACTCCAAGGTAGCATTCACATATCCTAATATTCCGAGTGGCGTACTTCCACCCGCAGGAAGCCAGTAGGTTTGTTTTCGTCTTAATCGATCAAGGAGATAAAACTGAAGTCCTACCCCAAGATAATTCTTCACATATTTCAACTCAGCCCCATAGTGGAAATCTAATTTTAGATTATCGAGAACATGTTTGGTAATTGGTTGTTTTATTAAATATAAAACTGTATTTAATCCGTTCTTCTTGCCAAAAATAGTCGTTGCTAACCCGTGATTCGTACCAATTCCCCCTAATGTTGCTATTGTTTTCTTTTTCCTTTGTAAAGCATCAGCTATGATAAACTCGAGTTTTCGTACTTTATTACCGCCATATATTGGAGAAGTAAGATTATCTTGCTTTACCCAAAGTGATGTGTCGGTGTTTAAATATGTCTCTAAGTTTGACAAGCGTTCTACGGGAGTAAAACTATTGACTAACGGTATCCAAGGAACAACCCCATCCAAAGATGGATATTCCTGAAACAACAAGGGGGGTGGCATTGAAGAAGACACCTTTTTTTCTGAACACAGAAATATTCATTTAGAGGATTCAAAACCTTTTTGGAAGATTTATAATATTTGATCTTAAAAGAGTAAGTGAAAACTAAATGCACAGAATTAGTCGATTTTCTTTAATTCTCATTCATTGACCTGGGAGACTCAATGTAGCTCTATTTAGGAGAGTTGAAAGAGATTTTACAAGGGAAACACATTTTATTGAGAGGATTAGAACTTTCAGACGTAGATGAACTGATAAAATACTGGAATAATCCAGAATTGCAACAATTTCTTTCTAGAACACGAATTGCGTCACGAGACGAAGAAATAGATTGGATTCGTAACACATGGGAAAGACGACGAAAAGGAGAGGCATATATTTTTGGATTATTCCTTCATGAACAAGATCAATACATTGGAAACATTGAAATCCGAATAATTGATAATATTGCTCAAAGAGGAGTATTAGGAGTTGCTATTTTCAACCCTAGTTGTTGGAATAAAGGATATGGTACTGAAGCAATTGAGCTACTTCTCAACTTTGCATTTTCATCACTTAACTTACATACTATTGAATTAGAAGTATTTTCTTTTAACAAGCGAGCTTTAGCGTGTTATAGAAAGGCAGGTTTTGTTGAGATAGGAAGAAAGCGAGAAGCATATTTCAAAAGTGGTCAATATCATGATATTATACTAATGGACATTTCTGCAACTGAATTTGCTAATTTGAAAAACCTGAGGGAGTAAAAATGCGCCCCCAAACACGGAAAACAGTTCTAAGAAGAGTAAAATCCTATTTACGTAAACATCCTGAGGAACTAAAAGGGGTACGCAGCATTCACAAGAATCGCTTAGACGGATTAATTAAGCGACTTGATGAGTTCTCACCAATTGAGACATTACGTTGGAATGTTCCAGATAGAAAATTATTTCGAGACATTGCACTGGCTGCTGGGATACAATTCGTCCGTGAATATCCAATGTTGTACCACACTCCCAACTCCTTAAGGGCCTGTTTTGGAATGCCAACACGAACTGATCGGAAAAAAGGCCGATTTTCCTCCATATTCTATCGGAATGAGGCGGTGGAAAGGCAATTACGTCCACGTATCGAGGATCTCGAAGAATTACAGAATAAGATTGAACAAAAACCTGATGAAGAACGCTTCACAGAGGAAGTAGAAATTCTGACTCGGTATATCAAACGAGCTAGAAATCGAAGGTATGTTGACGATATTCTAGATACACCCGAGAGTGATCATTCAGCAAAAAGTATCAGCAATTTACGTAAATTCTTGGTGAAAAATGGATTTGAGAGCCTACAAGAAGCAACTGATGTAACAGAAGAGCAACTTCAAGATCTCGATGGAATAACATTATCACCCGACATGATAGGGCAGTGGAAAGGAAAAGAGTGTTGGATTGAGCTCAAAGAGTATCATGAGTTAAAATTTAACTTCAAGGTTGTATTTCAAGTTTTTAGGTACCTCAACCAAAATCCCTTTGTTCTTCTCATCTCTACTTCTCCCCTTCCTAGTTTTTCTCAATTACTTAAAGAAAATACATGGACTGCAAAGACATTACGAGAATGGGCTATTCAGAAACAAAATGCTCTACAGGATCAGATTTCGGGATGGAACGAAACCCGAAATACTTACAGGGATTTGGGAAAAAAATTAAAATTGAATCCTCGGTATGAAACATTGTTTCTGGTTTTGACAAACGAGATTGTAATAAACGAGATTGGCCTCGCTGGAACTGAACTCAAGGGAATTGAGAAATTTTTAGATTTAGTTCATAATTTTCAAGGAAACATTACTATTTGTGACTTCGATAGGTTTGTGGAGCAAAACGAAGTTCCGTCAAACTACTGTTTACTCATGAAAATGGATTTCCCATTTGAATCCAATCGTACTTTATCAAAAAATTAAAGAAAAGATGTCGGGACCCCCAAAACTTGGCCATATGAATAATAGGCCAAAAATTATTACAAGGAGTCCTGTGATGATCTCAACAATACGATACTTTTCTGCAAGTACCGTTGCTGCTCGGGTTCTTGCTTCAGCAGTCACTAAAACCAAAATAAGATATGGTATCAATAATCCTATTGCAAAAAGACCCATTCCAATCACTAGGTAGAGTAAATTCCCAATAAATGGAATAATAGTTGTTAATATGATAAATGCTGGGAAGGCACAAGGTAAAGCAATGAATGTGTAACCAAAGCCAATTAAAAACAGATCTAGATTACGATATTCATCACGTTGGAAAGAATTAGTCACTTTCTGAGGGATGGGAATTCGGGCGAAGGTTGATTTAGCTAAAACTGGGAATAAAAGGAATAATCCCATCAAAAGCAAAAGAAGACCTAAGAGGAATGTGAGTGTAAGGTGTACATCCTGAAGAAAGAAACCTAAATTATTCCAAATGTAAGCAGAGATAAAAACAGCAAGAAAAAAAGTTATGAGGATGCCACTGGTTAATGTAATGACCCATTGGAGAGCCATTCTTCGAGTGGGATGTTGTTCTTGACCTAACTCGTCAATGACTGTTTTATTCATTATACGAAAAACAGTTAAAGGCATAATAGGAAAAAGGCAAGGAGAAAGAGCAACATATAGGCCCACTAAAAAGAAAAGGGAAAGTCGTAAGAAAAGGGGAAGTGATTCATTGATTTCAATTCCAAAGATAAACATTGGCTACTTCTCTCA
>JAHQWW010000111.1 GCA_029856365.1 Candidatus Hodarchaeota archaeon | reverse complement strand
GACATATTTCAATGACATATTATTAGAGATTAATAGCAATATTTACTTTGAGCGAACCTCCATCGATGATACGGTATCCAATGTTGCTGGAGGAACTTACCGAGTTAAAGCCATCAATTACAACACTAAGGACCCTAATGCGCAAATACTGATGGAAAGCTTACCCCATGGACAATCGGTGTACCACGGGCCCACGGCTATCATTGGGAAGAATTCCACGGGAAGTTTTGTCCCTCTAGAGGATAGCACAGGTAAAGGGTACAATCAGTACTTTGATGGCCCTAATGTTGAATGGCTCATCCGTACCTCCCCAGCAGGGGTTGATGTCCGCAACCAGATCGGTACTTATCAAGTCCACGGCAACGGCGAAGTCAACAATTTCACGTTGGCAGCATTACAAACCTTCCCAGGAGCCAGTAATAAGCTTGTACTGACTGCTGAGGCCATTTGGGGCACTTGGAAAGACATGTTCTGGGATCCTGCTGAACGTGGAGCAGCGACTGATACTCGATACTTTATTTGGAACATCTTCAACTGGATGGCACCCATAAGAACGAGATCCTTCATTCCTAATGGTTTGAGGATAGATTCCCCTGTTGCTGATACACTGTTTTCAACCAATGATATTTACCTGAATTGGACTGTTGGTGTTTTTAACACAGAAATTCTTCAATATGAAATTTTTGTCGATGATACAGCCAGAAATACCACTGGTAGAATGGAATTCGTCCTCGAAGACCTTTCTGATGGAAAACATACGCTTCAACTAAGAGCACAAACGGTTTTTGGCTTTAAAGCCTATTCAGATGAGTTAAATATCACGGTAGATACTACAGCACCAGTTCTAGCTATTTCCTCACCCGCTAATAAAACAACTATCACTGAAGGTGACTCTATCACCGTGACTTGGACTGGGACAGATGCTACATCTGCGATTGATAATTTCGAAGTCTTTGTCGATGGTGTAAGTAAAGCAAACCAAACTACCATGAGTTATGCAATATCAACCCCAAGTGTTGGAACTCATACAGTGAAAATTGTTGCAACGGACACTGCAAAAAATACCGCAGAACTAGTATTCACATTTACAGTAGAAGAAGAAGTCACAACAACCACAACAACCACAACAACCACAGAAGAACTCACGACAACAACTTCAGAAGAAGGACCTGCACCTGGATTCTTAGCTCTCACCCTGTTAATCGCCCTTGGAGTATCTTCAGTAATAATTCGACGTCGAAGAAGGTAAGTGAATAACTCCTACCTTTTTCTTCCTCCTTTTTTTTATTGTGGGAGTAGGAACGAAGAGTAATCCATCTATATCAGACTACTCTGCTTTTTAAATTTCTTCAAAATTATTGAAAAAATTAAGTTGAGCAATGTTGAATATAACATTAAATGATTATCTATGAATTGTACTCTTAAAATTCGGAATAATTTTTCTGACCTTTGTATGTAACACCAGTGGGTTCATTTGCAATTAAAAATTCGATAAGATTTTCAAAATTATTAAATTTTCTTTTTTGGTCAGACTTTAAACCATGAATCAACCATTTTCAAACTTTGTGACTAGATTTCTGTCTATAATCTTCGCCAACATATTATCTTCTGTTCTTATTTCATTATATATATTCCAAATTTTTTGAAGTAGAATTTAATATCACCAAAAACATTAATAATTTTTTTACAACTATTGAGATAAAGACATCGATCTAACTAAGGAAGGCTGATTAAAAAAATGATGATTAGATTAAGGTTCAAAAACCGCACTAAAAATAAAATACTACCAATTCTTTCTCTAATAGTCTTTATCACAACTGTAATTGCCTCTTCGGGGGCTATTGAAAGCATGGCTTCCATCTCAACACCAAAAGCTGGCATAACTCTCAATATTCTCACACGCCACGAGATAACAATTCGGAACAAGTTCAAAACCGAATTTCTTGCTTCTGATCTTGCAGAAGACGCTGGTGTAACAAATGTTGAATTATGGGGTATCCAGGAAGCTAATTGGATAACACAAGCAAAAACAGGGACTTATGACATAGGATGGGGTGGCGGTCCAATTCTTTTCGATGGTTTAATTGAAGCTGGAGTAACTGATAAAATCAACGATACTGATCTACTCGCTGAAGTGAACAGTATACCAGATTCAGTTGCTGGAGCACCGATGAAACGATACGATAGCTCAGGTGACTTGATGTGGGTTGGCGCAGCTCTCTCTACATTTGGATTTACTATTAATACTCAGGTTCTCTATGACAAAAAGGTAGATGCTCCCTCCACTTGGCCTGAAATAGGAAGACCTGAATATTTTTTACAAGCTGCACCAATAGTAGCAATGGGTAATGCGCCAGGAACGACGTCTAACACACGTATTTACGAGATTATTATCCAAAAATTTGGATGGGATCTTGGATGGTCTCTCCTCACTTCAATGGCTGCGAATTCAGTTATTAAACCAGGGTCTGTAGCTGTTCTCGATGCTGTTACACAAGGAGAGGTCGGTATTGCTATGACAATTGACTTTTATGGCTATGGCGCTCAACTCTCGAATGAAAATTGTGAGTATATTATTCCAGAGGAACAATCAATAGTTAATGCTGATCCAATATGTTTGCTTAAGGGAGATCTAGCAAAACGAGAAGCAGCTAATGCTTTTGTTCAATTTATATTATCCAAAGAGGGTCAATCATATTGGTTAGACAGTGCTATTAACCGTATGCCCACACGTGAAGACGCATTCGATACCACAATAGGACAATCACGACCAGATTTACTTGATGCTTATAATATTACTATCCATAACAAAGGAATCGATTTTAATGATACTGAAGCAGATTCTTATCACGGTGTTCTTTTATACTACTTTGAAGCAGCGTTTACTGATGCCCATGCTGAATTAGCGTCTGCATGGAGTACTATAGTGAATGCGTGGAAAAATAGTGGCACCTCAAATACACCACGAATTCAAGATTATAATATTTCCAGTTGGATTCAAGCTTTAGGAGCACCGCTTATCTCTTACGAGGATGCCAAAAGTATTTCTGACGATGTGAGAAGTGATTCATCGTTCCGAGCAACCAAAAAGGCAGAGTGGACTGCTGCTGCCAAAAGTCAATATGCAAAGATTAAAGCTGCTGCAGAAAGCGCAGCCGAGCCCGAGGATACGACAAACCCAGTAATTTCGAACGTATTAGTCAGTGAATCTGGAAACATCTCTGCAACCATAGAATGGGAAACAGATGAATTAACAACATCTAGAGTCGATTATGGTTTAACAACGTCACTTGGAGAGATTGCATCGAATGAAAAGAAAGTAATTGAGCACAAAGAACTACCTGTAACGAAGCATAAAGTAATACTAAAAAATCTTGTTCCTGGTGGAAAATATTATTTCAAAGTTACATCAAAGGATCTTAGTGGTAATTCAGCAACAGATGACAATGACAGTGACCTCTATACTTTTACCCTAATTGATACAGCTCCCCCAAGAATAACAAACGTTCTTTCTTCGGTCAGTGATGATGAAGCTGTAGTCTCTTGGGTCACAGATGAATTCTCTGACTCCCGAGTCAATTATGGAGCAACAACATCCCTTGGTTCAACTCAATATGAGGCCACAGAAACCCTCATTCATGAAATAAAATTAATAGGGTTAACTCCTGAATCACAATATTATTTTGAAGTTAGTTCCTCTGATGGGGTCTTTTTCACTGTGGATGACAATCAAACGAATTTATATTCATTTACTACCTTGTCTTCCGCTGCTGTTACTCCCCCAGTAGTTTCCGACGTGAATGTGACTGTCATTGATGAAACAGAAGTTAGCATAAAAATCACTACTGATAAACCCACTCGTGTAACCCTTTATTATGGTGTAGGTACACCAACCTCCACAATGACTAGCACAGCACTAGCTTTAACCCACACTTTTCAGCTAACTGACTTGACTTCAGGTACAGAATATGTTTTCTACTTGAATGTAACTGATGCTTTTGACAATTGGGCCAGATATCCAGAGGGTAGCGATTACTCTACTTTCACTACGCTAAAAACAGAAACTACCGAGACTTCGCGTCGAGGAGGCATTCCTGGGTTTGAATTTCTATATGCCATAGTAGCTTTACCAATCTTCCTATCTTGGACACGGAGACGAAGAAAGTCACGGTAATACGCTATTATAACTGAGCTTTATGGAGTATCGGACTCTATGGCAAGTTTCACGGCAAGAAAATACCTAAAAATGGTTAAAGCGGAATTTGATCCGCTTTCCCTTTTTCTCCTTTTATCTGTTCTGGCGTTCTTTATTCTTTTTCTAGTAATTCCAGTGGTTACAATTCTTATAACAGCTTTTATCATTGATGGTCAGTTTTCTTTCAAATTCTTTGTTGATGTTTTTAAAAATCCTATATATTTTGAACTTGACATTGGAAGTTTTATTTTCATCAGTAGTTTTGGTTTAGTAATTTTTTTTGCGTCGAGACTCGTGGGAACAATTAAGAATAAAGGATTTGATTTCGTAAGCTTGTTAATACCGTCCTGCTACACAATTGTAACAATTATTATTGTTTTGTTATTCTCCGACGCCCTAACTTCTGTTCCCCAGTGTATATTTGGAATTATTCTTGCATTATTATTTCTTGGAATAGGAATAATTGTAAATAAAAGTATTAAGCATGAACTTGATCATTTCTTCCTGAATACTGCTTTAAAACCAACATTGACCCTTTTAGTTGGAATCCCTGTTGTGACGTTTCTCTTTGTGATCCTTTTAGCCGCATCAAGCCAGTTACTACAGATTTATGACTCATTTGATTTGGAACTTATAACTTTCATTTCTATGATTGGAGCTATAATTGTTGGAATAATTAGCTCATTTCTATATTCACAACAATTTTCTAAGGATCTATTAAGTTCATCTTTCCTTAAGCCTTTTTTTTGGCTATTCTTCACTTGTATTATCCTGATGACTCCATTTTTATTTTCAAATTATGATTTCATTGTTGAAGGATGGAGGATCAACTTCTTCAATAAAGTTCCAGACCCCCAGTACGGTTACATCTTAATTTTCGCTGGTATAGAAGCTTCTGTATTGGTTAATACGATATTTGTAGCTATTGCAACTACATTTATCTCGGCCATATTAGGAATATTTTTTGCTTTTGTCATTGCACGTTATGAATTCTTCGGGAAGTCATTAATTAGAGCAGTACTCCTTTTTCCTCTCGTTGTACCTCCATTTGTTGGAGCAATTGGGATTAAACGTATGTTAGCTCATCCACAGGGTTATTCTTTCTTTAATAGATTATTTTATGATGCTATTCCCATACTACAGTTTCCTATCATCTTGAAAGGTCTTACTGCAGTAATTCTTGTCCAATCAGTCCATTTCTATACCTTAATTTACTTAAACAGTCTTTCTGCATTCCAAAACATTGATCCCACTTTAGAGGAAAGCAGCGAAAATCTCGGTGCTTCTGGCTCAAAACTCTTCAGGTCGATAACTTTTCCACTTGCTCTTCCTGGTATTGCAGCTGGATCGATTTTGACTTTTATTTTAAGTGTAGAAGATCTAGGTACACCATTAATTTTCTCTGGTGATGTAGAAATCCAAAATTTATTAACAACCAAGGTATTTACCTTATGGCAAGATCAACTGGGAACATTACAAGGTGATGGATTAGCTCTGGCTGTGATCCTCTTTGTAATTGCCATGACAGGGTTTGCTTTCATTCGCAAATATGTCGGGATACGTGAATATGCAATGGTTAGCAAAGGAGGCGTTTTCAATCCAAGAACCCGAAAAATTTCTATTATCCCCACTCTATTAATAATGGTTTCCGTTGTTCTACTAATGTCATTTGCTTTGTTACCTCATATAGGATCATTTTTTCTTTCAGTTTCGGATAATTTCACATGGGATGTTACAAACTCTAAACACCTTTTTCCAACATCAATTTCATTCAAGCTTTTGAGTCCAGATATTGGTGATTTAATTCGTGTTATCAGTATCCCGACACTTTGGATATTAGGATGGTTAATTCTTTACTTTTTATACAGATTATTAAAAAATTATGTTAAGCTACCAGATCCTAATGTTAATCCTAAGACTGCATATAGTTTTCTAATCATTGCCTTTTTACTTCCAGTAGTTATTTCTATCATTTTGTCGGAAATTTCTCGAATTTTTATTCCACCATTAGAGCCAATTAAAGATGGATTAAACCTTGGTATTGGAAATTTGACAACAGAAATCGTTGGGCAAATTGGAGAAATTACTAATCTCGAATTTCTAGCCGCTATCAAAGAGGTTGGAGGATTTAGCAACATCATCTCTAGAACGTCGATGTATGCTTTTATTGCAATGATTCTCATCATCCTTCTAGGTGTTGCTGCAGCTTACATCTTAGCTAGAAAAGAATTCCCAGGAAAATTCGCTTTTGACACTCTTGTAACTTCTCCTATTGCAATTCCTGGAATAATTGTTGGATTTGGACTTTTTATTTATTATATCCCCGCATTAGTGGGGTTATTAGGTAGAGAGTATCAAGTAGAGGAAATAATACCTGGATTTTACCTTGTTCACTTTCTATTGATAGCTAGTTTTACAGTGCGTAGATTTCCGTTTACTGTTAGAGCAGCTTACGCCGGTCTTCAACAGACACATGTTACTTTTGAAGAAGCATCAACAAATCTAGGGGCCTCAAATCTTCACACAATTTTAAGAATCACGATCCCACTAATTGCTATCAGTGTAATTGCTGGTGCTATGATTTCATTTGTATATGCTTTAGGTGAAGTCAGTACTTCATTGATATTGTTGGGTAGCGAAGCACAAGCAACTATCCCTTGGATGATCAATGAGAAAAACAGCGATCCACTACCTCACGAAGGAATCCTAGGTGTGAACGAAGCAGCTGCTCTAGGTGTCTTATTAATTCTTTTACAAGTTATCATTATATCCATTGCTAATTCAATATTAAAGCGCCGTGGAAGCGCACTAACAGGCATTTAAATTCACAGGATGCCCATTTGATAGAATACAAATATTACATTGTTATTACTTGAATTCCTAGAATCGAATGAAAAATCAATATACAGACAACAGAGGAATTGACAAATGGTTGAAGTTATTTTAAAGAATGTAACAAAGAAATTTGAGGAAGTAGTAGCTGTTGATAATGTTTCATTCAAAGTACGTGAAGGAGAAATTTTGACTCTCCTAGGCCCTTCTGGTTGTGGGAAATCGACTACTTTGCGTACAATAGCTGGATTCTATTTTCCTGATAGTGGAAAAATCTATTTTGGGGAAAAAGACATAACAAATATGCCACCACAAAAAAGAAACGCAGCAATGGTATTTCAAAATTATGCATTATGGCCCCATATGTCAGTTAAAGATAATGTAACCTATGGCTTAAAATTACGAAAGGTTGGAAGAGAAGAACAACATCGACGTGCTTTCGATTCATTGAAAATGGTACAGATGGAAAAGTTCATGGACAGAATGCCTCTCAAACTATCTGGTGGCCAACAACAAAGAGTAGCCGTGGCACGTTGTCTTGTAGTTAACCCTGACGTATTATTGATGGACGAACCATTATCTAATCTTGATGCCAAGTTACGCATAGAAACTCGCCGTGATATTCGAGATTTAGTTAAAGAACTAGATTTAACGGCTATTTATGTCACTCACGATCAAGAAGAGGCTTTAAGTATTTCTGATTATATCGTTATTATGGATCAAGGGCGTATCCGCCAGACGGGAAAACCGAGAGAGATTTGGGAGCACCCAGAAAATGCTTTTGTGGGAACTTTCATTGGTGAGGCAAATTTACTTGAATTTTCTGTGAAATCAACTCAAGATGGGACAGGGTTACTAGAAATTGTAAAAACAAATAGAATTCTGAAGACAACTTTCATAAAAGAACTGGAAATAGGAAAGAAAGCTCGCGTGGTTTTAAGACCAGATAAATTTGAGGTGGATATTACAGAAGATCCAAATGCAAATCAACTCCCTGGCCGTGTCCGAGCGATTATGTATCATGGAACATTTGAGCGGTTGACCGTCAGATTGACAGATGGTTCCGATGTTGTAGTTTATCGTACAGAAACAGAAGTACCCATTAAAGTCAGGCAGAATGTTTATTTAAGAGTTAAACCAGAGCATGTCCTTGCATTCGGACCTACTGCATATTAAAAAGCAGGGAAAATAATTGCAAATCAAAATTTACAAAAATACGGATTAATTTAATGAAGTAATGTCTTTGTCACTCCCTCTCAATACCTTTGAAAACTCAGTTTTTCTTACCTAGGTTTATACCACTAATTTTGGTAAAGAATAGATGTAGTGTTATGAAACTATACTATTAGTTCTACCACGACTACAGACTTATTATTTGCATTAATGGATTGCGTAAAGTCAAAAGAAGCATAAGAGAGAGAGAATAAAAAATTTGTAAGATGATTAGAAGTAACTCACAGATCATTTAACCCTCTACTTCGAAAATAATGAGATCAGAAGTGAGTAGAGTAGAAAAAAACAGAATGATTGCTATTGTTTCTTTCGGAGAGTAAAACCTACCACCATAGCTGATACCGTGATGATTCCAATAATAAAATCGAATCCAATAGCTTCTCCATCTGTAGACTTCGTTGTGATCTGTGTGGTTGTTGTTGTTGTAGAACTAGTAGATGTCTCAGGACCCGTAGGTTCTAGCGTAACTCTATTGGACATTGCACTCTCTCCTAACTCACTCACTGCTACAATCCTAAATGAATATGCTTGACCCTTGACAAGGTTTTTCAGAGTATAGCTACGGTTATCACTTGATAATTTTGTTATTAATGAAAAACTTGTTCCAGAAGCGTTTTGAATTTCTTCATAAATGAGAAATTCAAGGATTGGTGGTAAAATATAATTTGGCATCTCCCATGTTAAAGTTGCTTCTTGATCTCCTGCATTTCCTTCTAGTTCAGGCGAAACAGTCGTTGTGACGACTCCATAGCTTGTATTAACGAATATATGTCTTGAATTTAATCCTTTATGCTTATTTGTGTCTATTGCTGCCACAGCAAACCTATAATTTTGACCTGCTGTTAATGTGTTGTCAGTATAATAATTTTCGGTAACATTCGCTATTCTAAGTTTATCACGATACACGAAATAGTGTGAAATGTTTTCCTCATCATTGGGAGTCCACGTTATGTTTACTCCTGTTGGACTTATAGTAGAACCATTTAATCCAGTAACCTGTAAAGGAAATCGAAGATCAATAACTGTAGGATCCATATTTAACCAAAGATCAACAGAATAATGATCAGAACCTTCTTCAGCAGATGCTGTGTCTCCTACTGTTGCATTAACTAAATTATCTTCAAAAAATTGGTTAACAAAAATATAATCTATTCTACTCTGATATATCTCGTCGATATAGCTATATCCTGGATCGTATGGATTCAATTCCCTGAAACTATCGATCCACAAATGAACCTCTGAAGCATTGGGATCTGATTCATTAAGTAACATTTCAATAGGTCTGTCTCCAAGATTTGCTACGTTGGGAGCTAGTTCCTCTGTGTCAAAAGGGCTATAACAATTAAAATCCCCAAGATAGATTACTGGAACATTACCCAAATCGTCAATGTAATTTATGATTGCTTCCATAGTATTTTCTCTCATTATTGCTTCTCTACTCTCTCCTGGTTCCGTTACATCTCCACAACATTTGAAGTGTACTCCAATCAAATGAATCTCTGTTTCCCTAACCTTAACTACTGCATGGAGGGGATCTCTATAAAATTCATATTCTTCGCCATTATCTAAAATAAGAGGTTTTACTAATTTAACATCAACTATTGGAAAACGACTAATAATTGTCTCGTCACACCACAGAAAAGTTTTACCAACATAAGGATCATCATCAATAAAGTAGTTATTCAAATCACTTACCACTTGTTTGAGTTGATAGTAATTTGATTCCCCAAATTTAGGTGTTTCATCCAGCATAATGATGTCTGCGTTTTCTTCTTTTAGTACATCAAGAAATTTTGGACTACGACCACTATCTTGAATGTTGTATGCTAAAATTTTAATTACTAGTGGAACATCTTCTTCCAAAGTGATCGTTTTTTTTGTATGAATTTCTGAGTTTATAATAGTTAGATCATGTATGGTATTTGTGCTAATTACTTTAAAGCAAACACCTATCAGTGACCCAATACACAGAAGGATTATAAGACGATTATATAAAGGCTTTGAAATAATCTTTCTCATACTTATTACCGAAGTTATATTATATTGAATTTATTTTTAAATTTTTCAATCTTTTTCAGATTATTCATTTGTCACACATTTTGTTCATGATAACGAACTCTTTATCCCTGTACTGATCGAGTGGGTTCTGTTTGACAATGTTGACACTGGACTTAGTTATGTTCCACGAATCGAAATAACAACTACCACTGAGTTTCTTGGCCTTGTGACAATCGATTACAAAGTAAGCTCCAACACAGCGCATGTGTCTCTTCTTGTAAATGAATCTATTAAAGAGAACGATTCGATAAAACCCTTTAACTCCTTTAACATTGATTTAGCAGAAGGATCTTACAATATTACTATAAAAGCAAAAAATTCAGGCGGTCAATCCTCGTGTGATTCATTAATGATTACTGTGAAAATTCCAGAAACTACTGAAAAATCTACTGAAATATCTTCTTCATCTTCTAGTATTTCCCCATGGAGTCTTTTTCCAGCTATCGTAGCCTTAATCAGCGTTTTCCCACTTTGGAGAAAAAAATTCAGAAATTCTCAATAGGATCATCAATAATGGCCTGAGTAATTTGTCAGTTTCATGGGGTCCCCTGGCTTTATTTCAGCAAGGTTTGCAGAACTCTATTAAGATAATACCTAATTTAGAGCCAGTAGGATTGTGCACTTGTCTGAAAATGGTTCAAAATTGTCTAAAAGTGTCTCCAGGTTTCCTTCCACCAAATAAATTTGATAAAATAACATTAATAAGAATTTCTGACACGATTTTTCAATTAATATTTCTTTTAAACCTTTCAAGAAGAGAATTCTTACTGGATTTGTCCTATACTGATGTTCAATATTTAACAGCCAAGGCTGATCCCTACTTCCTTCCAAATATAAAGTTTAGATTCTTAAAAGATAATCCAGGGGTTTTATCAAAGTCCATGTCCATATCAGCTATTTCTCCATTAATTCCTCCACTAGAAAAACTCATTAAGAGAACGCTGGATATTTTCAATCAGCTCCAATAGGTTTGTTTCTTTTCAATAAAATAATTATGTTGAATTTGGAATCAATGAACAACATTTTCCTCAAAAAGAGATTCTTCTCTCCTTATATCTTCTTTTTCATCAGCATAGTCGTAAAAGTATCTTCTTCTTGCCAGAATCTAAGTGAAGTTTACGCTAATTCATTTTCCTCGAAAGAGGATGGGCTTTTAGGGTTTCATAATATTATTCTATATCATGATAATATTGCTGTAATTTACGAGATGGGACGAACTCTTCTTTGAGGAATTTAATTAGATCTTCAACTGACATAAACGTTTTATCAGCGAAAAAACTCGTGAAAGGGCTGTGGTTTTCCGCAGGAAAAACTGCAAAGACATATTTATTACTTCGAAAACCGTAAGCCTGTTCATTTACAACCCCTGATGAATGAACAATTTCAGGATAGAAAATGATCACCATCGTTCCTTGATCAATGAGTTGGAAGTCACGATAGACCGTTTGATAGAAATCGTAAAACCTAATTTCTTCGGGAATATCATTATGGACTTTTTCGAGCTCCATGGTTCCTGGATCGAATACAACAAAACCTAAGTTTCTGAGCTCTTGAGCAAGATTTTCAATCTCTTTTTTTTTACCTTTATCTCGGATATGAGTCATAGGGTAAGACAAATATACCTTTTCGCTCACCTCATACTTAAAGATGAGTTTATAAAGAGTCTCGGGGGGCTGCCGGCGTGCAACAATATAAAAAGGTTTTTTCAGAATTTCAGCCATTAGTTTCGTTGTAAAAGCCTCTTCCTCTTGCCATATTCCCAATTGGAGGCGATTGTTCATCCCTTTCCAAAGTGGATTCGCTTCAAGTGTTTCATAAATATCATTGATTACATTAATAATTGTGAGAAAAAGATCCGGTTTCAATTTGGTTAGATAAAAAAAATCCCACCCAGCTAAAAGATGTTGTCTCCATCTGAAAGTAGCATGGGTATTGATGATTATAGCTATGTTATCGTGCTCTTTTTCGTGTTCTTCTACTTCACGAATAATACGTTCGAAAACAGTTGATCTTAGCGCATGTAAAGTGGGAGGGGACAAATCTAGCATTTTC
This sequence comes from Candidatus Hodarchaeota archaeon, assembly GCA_029856365.1. GTDB lineage: Archaea > Asgardarchaeota > Heimdallarchaeia > Hodarchaeales > Hodarchaeaceae > Hodarchaeum. The sequence goes on along the minus strand of JAHQWW010000111.1, from coordinate 185 downwards.
TCACGTTTCAAATCCATCCTCAATTCCTGTGCTGTTTTCCACATCATTCGATTGGTGTTCATTACCACTAATTTTTTCTTGGGATAGTTTTCTTGAAGATAATTCTTCAGATCTGCAACTGCATCAGATCTACCAGAACCACTGATACCACTAACAATTACACGCATTCCTGTTTCATACTTTGA
>JAHQWW010000015.1 GCA_029856365.1 Candidatus Hodarchaeota archaeon | reverse complement strand
ATCTTTGATTTGTAACCGGGCATGATAAGGAGCAATTTGAGTAATATGAGGTTCTGAAGCAATATTAGCCGCACTTGGATTTGGCCCGTAAAGTATTTTAAATCCTTTCAACAGTTCTCTGAAACGAGATTTCATACGATGTGTTTCCATGATTTTAGGATTAAATCTATGGATCCATGATTGTGCAGAACCAAATTTTCCAGCTAATTCTCCAGAACGAAATAGATAGGCTTTAGCACTAGGATTAATTGCCAAAAGAGAAGTCACAATCAACTGGAGATGCCCAATGTGAACATAATCTCCAACTGAAGGACGAGTTACAGTCTCAAGTTCTTCTCCATTTAATAATCTTTCTGAGACACTGATGATTGATAATTTCCGCCAGCGATCACGATCAATCTCACTTGCTTTTACCCCTGCTTCGATTAACTTGTTAAATAGATAGTTGAATAAATCATACTGATCTGGTGAAAACATATTTAGAGCATCAGTAGTTTCTGTTGAAAAGCTGGAGAACATTGAGGCAGCTTGTGTTGCGGAGAGAATAACTTCGTCATCGTAAAGTACGTGAGGCACATTACGGACACCATATTTACTCGCAATATCACGGTTTTCATTTGTATCAATGGTGGTTAACTTTGCCCCTCCTTGAGAAGTATCCACTATTCGCTTCAAGTGTCGTGCAACTGGTTTACAGGCAGCACAATGTGGGCCTTTGAAAAGAATGATTTTGATAGGTTCTGTCATGTTTTTTGGTGACTCCATTTCCTTTCTAGTGGGATTAGAGTCTTTAATGTGCCAAGAGTAATAATTAAGATTACAAAATACTCTGTTATATATATATACCATCTATATATCTTTTCACACGAAAACACACAAACTCAAGAGACTATACTTCTCTATTGTTATTTCTTCATTTTCTTGATTTTATTTCTCGTTTCATGTGTATTAACCCAAAAAAGCTTTTTCAGCTCTTCTTCTATACATTTCTTGGAAGCTTTCTCATATGATTCCACAAATTCAAGGATCTAGATACTCAATGGAAGATATTTTCTTGGATAGTTTCATCGTAGTTACTAAAATGTGTTGAGTTTTAGGTGGTATTGTAACACCACCTCTTTAAAAGGAAATCTTCTAAAAAGGACAAGCTGAATACCGTTTTTTGGATTGATAATATCGAAAGAATGACTCTGAGGAGATAGAATGAGGATCGAGCAATTTGCAAGCATCTATCTAGAATTTAATAAGCCTGTGGTATTAGAGGCCTATCAAGGTTATCTCATTGCTGGACAGATAAAAAGCAGAGCGCCACGTTGTTTTTGGATCAATAAACAGAATATCCAAGGGATTGCAGAAATCGCAAAAATCCTCGCTATTGAATCTGCCTTCCATGGTCTTCTTTCCTTGATCCCAGGAGGATCATTTGCTTATCGTTTGATTAAGGATCAAATAGGTTATCCTCCTCGTTTTAATGTTGTATTCGAACCTAGATACTATACTGTCACATATAGCACAATTACTTTAGATACGAAGGGAGAAAAAAAAGGTATAATTGATGGTCTTGTTCAAAGTATTGACAGTGTGGCAAAATTGGCACTTAAAACGGGTAGTAAATTACAAGAGACAATTGTTGAATTACTAACAAAAGAAAAATCAAAAAGCAGGGAACCTACTGGAAGTGACATCTTAGGTTTTACCTATATAAGATTTGATGACGTAACAACCATTATACGAAATAGAATTGTCGAAGAACGTTTATCTGAAACAAAATCAACCCCAGCAAGGTTGGTAAAAAGTACGGTGGCAGAAGTTGTACCTCCTGTTGTGATTAGTTTTAAAACCACAGCAAATGAAGAAGCAATGAATTTTCTTTCATATTTACAACGAATAGGCTTTAAGACTAATTTTTCACCTAATTTATTTGATGAACAAAAATAGTCCTGAACGAGGATCCTGTTTAAAAGAGATTTTCGAAAAAAAGGTTTGGATAGAAGTTAGGAATTATGAATAGTGAGTATTATCTATGATACTGTCATCGTAGGGGCTGGTATTTCAGGAGCCACTCTTGCTCGTGAGTTAACAAAAGCAGGCCAGCAAGTTTTACTACTTGAAAAGGGTGGTAATCATAGGTTTCTTGGTAATCACATAGCAGTTATCAGAATAGCCGACCGAAAAGGTTTTCGTTACACAAAAGAGCATTTATTTGTGGCATCTGGTATAACGGTTGGAGGTTCTTCCGTAATCAGTGCTGGCACAGCATTCCGACCACCCCGTAAGTTCTTCCAACCGTGGGGTATAAACCTTGAGCGGGAACTAGATCAAGCAGAAAAAGAAACTGGAACAACTCTCATTCCCGATGAACTGATTGGTAAAGGAAATCTTAATCTTCTAGAAGCAGGAAACCGTATTGGTCATGAATGGATTCGACTTCCCAAATTTATTGACCCTTCTAAATGTGTACCAAACTGCTCAGCTTGTATGATGGGCTGCAAACGAAACGCAAAATTCACAGCAAGAAGTTTAATTGAAGAAGGAAAAGCTCAAGGACTTCAGATTCATAAGAAGAATGTTGATCGTGTAATAGTTGAAGGTGGAAAGGCAATTGGAGTCAAGCCTAAAAGAGGCCATATCATAAAAGCTGATAGAATAATTGTTTCTGGGGGAGGAATACATTCACCTATAATCTTACAGAAATCAGGGATTGAAAACTCAGGGCAAGGATTTTTCATGGATCCTATGGTTTTTACTTATGGTGTTGCTTCTGAAAAAGCCCACAGAACAATTCATGATATGCCTATGGCTGTCGGTACATATAAATTTTATGAAGAGGAAGGGATCCTTCACAGCTCTGTCGTCGATCCATGGGGAATCTTTCTTGTCAGTTTCTTATATCAAAAGAATCCTTTGAACGTATTGAAATTCCGTCACTATCGGCGAATCATGGGAATAATGTCAAAAACACAGGATGAAAAACATGGTACCCTCAAACCAACTAGATTTAGTATAGAAATTTCAAAAAAACTAACAGAAAGAGATCAGAAACGACTTGATAAAGGTCATTCCATTGCTCGAGAAGTACTAATAGAGGCGGGATCAAAAATTAATCAGATCTTTTCCAGTTCTATTCGTGGTGCTCATCCTGGAGGAACAAATAGCATTGGTGAGGTTGTTAATTCTAATCTTCAAACGAAAATCCCAAACCTCTATGTTTGTGATTCTAGTATATTACCCCGTTCCTTAGGAGCACCGTTAATGTTAACATTAATGGCCTTTGCCAAAAGATTAGCTAAACAAATCATCAACGAATCATGATACACTATTATTAGTTATAATTTAAAACACCATTCTCGATTTTACCATTTTCAATAAGCCCAGCACTTATTAAGCTTACAATGAAATCTTCTACCAATGTTTCGCAGATTCCAGTTTGGACTGCAGCCTCCCTAAGGCTTAATGAAGATTTTTTCTTATGAGAATGGAGAATCAGTTTTGCTAATGTTTGGCGTTTTGGAGTAAAGTGAAAATCTAAGTATTCATCAACTTCATCGTATGTTAATTGATCTGCATGGCGAATACGATATTGAATCCAGGTTTCTGCTTGCAAAATCATCCCAATTTTAGAGAGCATACTTCGAACAATTAATTCATCGGAAACAATTTCTACTTTGTAGAGAGAACCTTTGGGCAATTGAACTGTAAAATTCTTGACTTGATGTAGTAAATTTACTTTCAGGGAAGGTGTAACTTTTTCTCGTAATAAAACATTAATGTGTTTATTTGGTTTATCGACCAACATGATTGGAACGTTTGTAGGAACGAGTGCAAGTTCTAAAAATGGTTCGAACGTCTGTCCATCTGATAGATAGAACGACTCAATCCCAGTCTCAATGATCTGCAATTTTTTATCAATTTTCTCTAAGAATCCCTTTTCTTGTAGATCTTTATCTGTACGTATCTTATATGACCGAATAGTTTTCCGTAACAATTGCTTAAGAACACCAATATATTTTACTGCTGAATTTGAACGAGTTATGACCCAAAAAACTACAATCCTCCCAAATTGAGCGATTCTAACATCTGCAGATTCCACTGCTTTTAGTGCAAAAACAAAACCAATTGTTAAGAAAGGATCCCGAGGTGTTGGTATTGGTCCATAAGAACGTATTTCTCCAACTCGGGGGATATCTGAGCTCAAAGCGCTTAAAGATTTAATAGCAAGATTGAATGCTTCTTCCTCAGATAACGGGGAAGAATTATAGATGTTCTCAGGCCCATAATCCTCAAAAATGGTTATTACCAATCCATCAGTGAGACTGGTACCCTTTAAAGCATCATTCTTTGACATTTAAATTAGCAACACCTGCATATATTTTATGTAATTTAAGATTTATCATTAATTGGGGGAATCTTTGGCAATTATACAAAATTTATTCTCCCCAAGGGGAGTATTCTTTTTAATAAAATTACTTCCTAGACTTATTTAGAACCTGTTGCATTAGCTGGTTTACTCGCTTAACCATTTCAGTTGGATCCTGTAAAGTTCCTTCAGCTAATTCTTGATTTTCCAGTAATTGTAAAGCACATGTCTGAATGAGGGGAGATTCTGGTTCTTTTTCAACAAGAGTTTTTAGGTGTGTTATTAGGGGGTGATTTGCGTTAATTTCCATAATCTTCTTTTGAGGTACATAGTTTTCATCCATGTATTTTAAAACACGGGTAAAAGTAGCAGTCCCACTAGGGTTTACAAGACGACATGGACTATCTGTAAGAAACTCTGTATAGCGAATGTCAATTATCCGATCTCCTAACAGTTCTTTTATGTGAGTAAGAAAGGAGTCTTTCTCAGGTTCTTCTTCTTTCTCCTCTTTTTCCGCCATTTCTTCTTCTTTATCCTTAGCAGGTTCAGCTTGATCAATGGGTTTGAACTTCTTATCTTGAAACTCTTGGACATGCATCATTACAAAGGAATCAATGGGATCATCGAAGAGAATGACTTCTTGATCCAACTTCTCGTAGTATTCTAGATGAGGGCTTCGCTTCAAGATCGCTAAATTCTCACCAAGTAAATACATAATTTCTTCCTGTTCTTTAGGCATACGTTCTATATATTTTGTCAAAGAGATTAGTTGATCCCCTGATTTAGAAGTTTGAATTCGAAGGATCCTAAGTAAATTCTTTCTGCGCTTTTCATCTTGAGTTATTCCTTCTTTGATAAAAACACCAAATTGGGCCCACCAACTTAGGAATTTGTCTTCATTTTCATCAGCAACTTTTTCAAGTTCATCTAAGATTTTACCTGTAATAACTTTTGATATACGACGAATAGTTCGATCTACCTGAATTACTTCTCTAGATACATTAAGCGGGAGATCTTCTGAATCAACGACCCCAAAAACGAAACGAAGATATTCTGGTAAGAGGTCCTTCGCTTTTTCCTGAACTAAGATCTTCTTGCTGTATAAACGAAGACCATAATCTTGATACATTGAGGTCATCATCATTCGGTTACGTTGATTCGGAAGAAATAGTAATGCTCGAAATTGGATTGGGGCATCAACACTTAAATGTATCCGGTGGAATGGTTCCGTCCAATCTAAACTCACTTGACGATAGAATTCATTAAATTCTTCATCAGTTACTTCATCAGATTGGTACCAAATAGGAACTTGACGATTCACTATTTGGTCATCGTCACCAATGCGAATGGGGAAGCCTACAAAATCACTATATTTTTTGATAATAGATTCTAGTTTAAACCTATTAGCAAACTCTTTAGCATCATCCTTTAAATAAAGAATGACTTCAGTTCCCCTTTCAGGTTTGTCGATATACGCAATGGAAAACTTACCTGATCCATCAGATCGCCATTCAACTCCACGGGAATCTTCAGGATAGGAACGAGATCGGACAATTATCTCTTTTGCCACAATGAATGCGCTATAAAATCCCACCCCAAATTCGCCAATCAGATTTATCGCATCAGGAGAATCTTCTAATTGTTGTAGAAATTCGAGGGTACCACTTTGAGCTATAGTTCCAAGATTAGTACGAATTTCCTTATAGGTCATTCCAATTCCTGTATCGGAAACTGTTAATGTATTTTCATCCTCGTCAAATGTAATCTTGATTCCAAGTTCAGCGTTAGGATCAAGGATAGGATCTTTGGTTTCTAATTGAGCAATTCGCATTCGATGTAGAGCATCAGCAGAATTCGAAATTAATTCCCGAAGGAATATTTCCTGATTCTTATATAGCCGGTTTATTAGAATATCTAATATTCGTTGAACTTCAGCTTGAAATTTAAACGTTCTTCCTTTAGAATCGGCTTTAGAGCTATTCATGGCTTTTACCCATGTTATTCATGAATTGAATGCTTTGAAAATAAAATTATAGACCATTTAAGTCTTCTCAAGAAATATTCTAATGTTTTATCATCTTATTAAAGAATAAAATATAAAAGCGTTTGAAAAATACAGTTTGAGTTATTAGGCTTTAGATATTTTAATCAGGCGTTTAAGTATCCACAGCTAGCAAAATGACCCACGAAACTGTTGATGTCCTTGTCAAGCTTGGTGTATCCACGATACCAAGTGACCCCTCTTCCCAGGCGTCATCCTCACCATTATTTGCGTCTAATCGGCCCTCGTATTCTATATTGGGGCTTCTCTGGGGCATTGTTGTCAGAATATGTTGCAGAAATGTTAAGAAGAGATATTAAGATATACCTACATAATAGCTTTAATAGTCTTCAATCCTTTAACCATAAAATTAGACCTAAAATATGTGTGAAAAATGACATGATTAAACTTAAGAAAAAGAAATCAAGAAAATACAAAGAGTTCGACTTTCCAGTACCGATGTATTTTATCGCGAAGTTTTTCCATGAATTCCCCTTCCTTGCAAATGCCGTGCACACTATTGAATCATTTCAATTGAAGAAAAAATTAGAACAGGTTGATATCGACCGGCCAATATATATAATTGGATTAGCTCGGGCTGGAACCACAATTACTTTAGAAATGCTTAATCAACACCCCGATGTAGCTGGACATCGATACTTACATATGGTTCTACCTTATACACCCCATTGGACTCAAGTTATAGCCAATTATACCCCCTTAATGACATCACCAGTCGAACGGCTACATAAAGATAGAATCACGGTCACTCGGGATAGTCCCGAAGCAGTTGAGGAAATTTTTTGGCAGAAATTTTTCGAGAATCTTCATGATGAAACAATTTCAAATATCTTGGATGTTCAAGTTCAGAACCTTCAATTTGAATCCTTTTATCGGGATCACATCAAAAAACTATTAATTAATCGAAATGCCACTCGTTATTTAGCTAAAAATAATTATAATGTTGCCCGGATGGAGTATTTACATAGATTGTTTCCTGATGTAAAATTTATCATTATTGTTCGGAATCCCTTTGATCATATTGCTTCTCTAGTTAAACAAGACAGAATTTTAAAAGAATTGGAATATGACGACCCCCGATTGCTGGACTGGACGAAGATAATTGGACATCGGGAGTTCGGCACCGCAAAGGTCTGTATAAACTTTGATAACCCTAAGATAATTCAAAGAATTCGACAACTATGGAATCATAAAGAAACATATATCGAAGGTTGGGCTGTCTATTGGTCAGAAACATATTCATATATTCTCAAACAGCTAAAAACAAAGACAAATCTAGCAAAAGCAAGTCTTGTAGTTCGTTATGAAGATCTTTGTGAAAATTCTGAGATAATGATTGACAGAATCATCGACCATATTGAAGTTGACTCTGAGAAGTTTATATAAATAAAAAAATACTATTCCAGACGATTACACAAACCTACATATTATATAACTAAATTCAATAGAAAGGAACGAGAGGAAATAATTCACACAGCTGGAGAAATTGCAGAGAAGTACGGTTATTTCCTTTAATGACTTCTATGCTGAAATTAAGGCATTCAAGTAAATATTAATTCTTTAAGTTCATGAAACTCCAAGGAATGACTCCTTACTTCGTTTAGTAGATGTAAATTAATGTTAATCAAGAATTGACGGTGATAGGAAGGTGTCAATCCGTAAATATACCAAAATATTTTTATTATCTCCCCTAATGTGGATCATTCATGCGGAAATCTGTGAAAATACTCCTCATTATCAGTATTGTCATAATTATCATAAGCATTCCTCTAATTTTTATACTCTCTAATGTTTTAAGAATGGGACAGAAACCTCCACCTTTCACTTTGGATGATGCTCCAGAGTATATTGTCGTTACTAGAAATAATATAAAAGAGAAATTAGAAAATAATACCTTTACTTTGGAGGAAGACGGCCAGAAGTTCCTTGATTTTAGCCAATGGATGGCTGACAACTGTCCTGATATTCTACACTTAGTCAAAAATTGGGAACAGACAGTCCTATTCGAAATAGAGAATACTACCTATGATATGTGGTGGATAATCGAAAATGACTCTGCTATTGTAGAAGTAGGTACAAATCCACCTCAAAATTACGGACTTGTAATAAAATTAGATTTCAAAACCTTCACTGAAATTCTGATGCAAGAGGAAACACCATTATCAGCTTTTCTAAAAGGTAATTTGATATATGAAGGTTCTTTTGATGAAGCGCTTAAAGTTGCTGAAATTACGAATATTGTAAGCGCAACTGTAATGGATACCTACTCTCCAGCTATTTTTGGTGGGCCTACTATTGAAATTACAGCTGAGATAAGTGAGCTCTATAATGAAGAAGGGTTGACCCTCTTTCCGTGTTTTGAGGTGACTATTAACCCCGAACAACCAGGAAAACAACATAAATCACTGATAGGTCAAGGTTCTGTCATAATAGTAGACAATAGAGGGAAGATAGTAACAAAACTTGAAGGTTCTTCGCATTCAGTACATGAATTCATCAATTCAACGGCTTTTTTAATGGGTGGTCAAGAGGGTTATATGGAATTATATGATTATAGAAACGAAAAGGTTGAATCGCTAGCCGTACCAGGAGGACACCATGATTTTGATTATAATCCCGTCACAGACACTTTTATGGTGTTAGAGTACAACTATACAGATGAAATATGGGGTAAAGACAATGTGACTGTGACTTATGACCTTCTTTCGGAATACAATAGGACTGGTCATATTGTGTGGCAATGGGATCCCAGTATTTTTTTCCCATTTAATGCCACACGCTATACAAGCTTAGGTTTAAACGAAACCTTCCGTGGTGGGTTAGATTGGATGCATGCTAACAGTTTTTCCTGGGATAAAACCCTCAAGGTCATTTATTTAAATGTTCGTAATCTTGATACGATCTTAAAGATTAATTATACCACAAGAGAAGTAATTTGGGATGCTGGCCGAGGTGGGGACTTCACTTTACTTAATAAAGCAGGAAAAGAAGTAGATACTCTTTTCTGCCACTCTCATGGTTTTGAACGCATTAGCTCTAATAGATACATAATGTTTGATAATGACTTGTTTAATAAATCCAACCCCTCCACCATGACAATAGAAAACTCTTCAGGCCATTCAAGATTTTTAGAATTTGAAATAGATGAAGAGAACCGCATTATGAGAGAGATCTGGTCATGGGTACCTCCAAGCCAATCCTACTATTTTCCCGAATCAGGTGGAGATGCAGATCGATTACCAAACGGAAACACATTGGGAACTTTTGGAGATAAAGCATTAATCCTCAATTTACGTGATCCTGTGATACTAACGGAAGTGACAAAAAATGGAACAATTGCTTGGGAATTACAAATACCAGGGGTAAATAATACCTTTTATTGGGTACACCGACTAGAGAGATTTTATGAAAAACCACTCATAACCATACATAATCATTCCCTTGATTTAAGTGAGAGATTTCTATGGATCAATCTTTCAACATGGAATACATTCAAACAAGATACAACCTCTCAAGGGATGCTTAGAATAGTTGCTGATGGACAAGAAGTTTCTCAGAAATCATTTGAATTTCTGCCTCATTGGCAACCAACAACTTTTGAGATCACAGTAAACAATCTCCCATCCAATGCTAAAGTTGTTGAAATTATTATCGAAAATAACGATAATATCAAAAACTCTGTAATTATTTATCAACAATCACAAAACATCCTTTTTTCATATGGTCCTATTTTGTTCCTGATAGGGAGTGTTATGGTTGCTATACCCACAATTATTGTATATGTGAAAGTAAGAAGCACACGAGAGATTCAAGAACAAAATTCTGAATGAATTAATCCAATCATTACTTTTCTTCAATTTAATTTTCTATCTTCTATCTTTTCGATTATTTCCCTTTCGCAACAACAAGATGGTTAAAAGTCCACTTAGAAGAGAAATAACTGGAAAACTACTTGGATTGCTTTCAGATGTTGAAGGTCGTGAACGAAGTTCGATTGTTACTGTGTCTTCTGCACGGTTCTGGAAGATATCCTCAAGTATTATAGTGATTTCGACAGTATCATTTTTATCTGTCAATCCTAATTTATACGTAATCAACGATTCATCCCATGAACTCTGTTCCACCATTGCATTCCCGATTAGGATAGAGTAGTTGTATGGATTAAGATCAGATACCTCCCATGATACCTGAACTGTCGTTTGATCTGACCAAATCCAAAAATCTTCAGGTCCAGTAATTTGAGGGGGATCCGCCTCGAAATCAGGTTGATTATAATTAAGTGCTTCAATCGCATCTAACTCGACATTCTCTTCTTCAGTAATGCATTCGATCCAGACATATCTAGCAGAGGTAAATCCTACTACTGATAGATCGTAGCTTTTGTTACCACTCCCAGTTCCTATAATTGTAAAAGGACTAGTGAAATTATTACCAACTCTAACAATGTATTCACCGCCTCCAGTTATAACTGTAAAGTCTGGTCCTGTTCCATTAACAATTTCTTGATTTAATCCCATGTCTAAGATAAGATAGCCGTTTGCATAGTCTATGTAGATTATAGCAAATTCCTCATCTGGAGCACCAAGTGCATTTTCACCATAAAGATACCAGTAAGATTGTTCTTCTATAAACCAATTTGCATACGCATCAACATTGCTTTTTTCTGATTGCATCCAAAACAAATCATAAAGTGGATTATCCTTAATTTTGTTATGTTTAAGGACTTGTGTTTCAGCCAAAGAATAAGTAGAAGCTATTTGAATTGATCCAAAAGTAATGAAAAGAGCCAAGAAGAACAGTATCGTTAATTGCATTGATTTCTTTTGCATAGTCCTTTACTCCCAAGAGTTTTTCGTCGCTTATCGCCTTTTATTATTTACTTCAAAATAATTTCTAGAAGAATTAGATTCTTTAATTTGTCTTTCATCAAAAAAAAAGAAAACTGAAAAAACTCTGAAATTGATTGAAAATCATCTTATCGACCCCAGTTGTATGGTTATTGAATTATAAGTAAAATCTAATTCTATACAGGATTTTTGCGGATTTTTATTTCAGGGTGGTTTAAAAAGGATGTCAAGTAAATAAAAATTACATGTTTACATTAATCCATAGTTAAGTAAGGTGACTGTAACTGAAAAATAATTCAAAATGGTTATGTTTAACAATATTGGCCACATTATGTTTGCTAGTCTTCAATAATCCATCGAGCCCTGATCAAGCTGCAGCTGATTTGGGTGACGATTATTTTGAAGATTTTGAAGGATCGGTCTTTCCAGCATGGACAGCTACTGGCCTTTGGCATATCGAGGATAATGACACTTCTCTGTGGCCAATCTCGGGTATACCGAGCGATTCTCATTATGCTTGGTATGGTAATAGTATTTCGGGTAATTACAATACTACTGACCGAAATTTCGGAAATCTCACGTCTGATAGCATCGATCTGACTGGACTATCCGAGTCCATTGAAATAGGATTCTGGAGCTGGGCACAAACAGAAAATTCTGAAGAATTCGATAAAAAGATGATCTTCATCTCCCCAGATGGTGGTGCCTCTTGGGAAAAGTTAGGTTTGATCCCAAATTTAGAAGGATGGCAGTATTGGACGTTTGATATCACAGATTTCAAGTACAGTAACGATTTTTGTATCAGTTTCTCCTTTGATACTGTTGATGATATAGAAAATTATTATCGTGGTTGGTTGATTGACGATATCAGCATAGGTAAGCCACTAGAGCGTTTTGACCTTTGGATTGAGCAGGAAACTCACGCATTTATTTATGACTCGCGTGTGATGGATTTCAATGCAAAATCTTACTATGATTATGGGATGACAGTTAATGTCACCATAATAATCGAAACGCCAAATGGTACATTTGAAACATTGTATATCAAAGATGACATTGGGATTAACGCATATGAGCTGTGGGTTATTTCTATAGATTACACTTTCGAAGAAGCAGGTGATTATTATGTCTACTTTGTGCTAGTAGATGACACAGGAAAAGAATGGGTTGTTGAGTGCTGGTGGGGCGTCGAAGAGGATGTCTTTGATCTCTGGATTGGACAAGATAATCAAGCATTTCTCTACGAAGAAAGAGCAATGCAATTTTCAGCGATATCTTATTTCAATCACTCAAAGTATGTCAACATTAGCATAAATATCGAAACACCCAGTAGTGGATATGAATACCTGTTTTATAAAGAAAATATTGGGATAACTGCCTATGGGTCATGGGATTACTCGCTTAGCTATACGTTTACACAGATCGGTTACTATTATGTTGAATTCAACTTAATTGATGAAACTGGTATGGAATGGTATATTGACTGTGAATGGGAGATCCAAGGAGAGAAAAATGATACTTTTATCCTCTGGATCGAACAAGACAACTATGCTGGGATAACTGATGCACGGAAGATGGGATTCTATGCTGAATCCTATTTCGATAATCCAATGACTGTTAGCATCAAAATAGAAATCAAATTACCCAACGGTACAGTTGAAACACTGTATATGAAGGATATGATTTTAATCGAGGCATATAAATCGTGGAATGAATGGCTTGATTATAAATTCATGCAAGCAGGTGATTATATTGTCATCTTCACTTTAATCGATGAGACAGGGAAAAACTGGGTTGTTGATTGCTGGTGGTATGTGGAAGCGGATTTCTATGAACTCTGGATAAATCAAGATTACCATGCTGGTGTAACTGATATAAAGCCAATGGAGTTTCAGGTTAATTCTTATTTCCATTCCCAAACGAAGACAAATATCACTATAAATATTGTAACGCCTAGTGAGGTAATTACACCTTTATATTATGAGGAAAATGTAGAGATAGAAGCATATGGAGATTGGTATCACGTACTTGAGTATGAGTTCAATGAAACAGGCGAATTTCTCATCCAATTCATCGTAGAGGATGATTCGGGAAAGGAGTGGGTTGAAAACTGTTGGTGGTGGGTTGAAGAAGACTTTTTTGACACTTGGATTGAACAGGAAAGAGAGGCTTACGTAAATGATATTGGATGGATGAATTTTCATACGAAATCTTATTTTAATGTCTCAATGAACGTTGATATCATCATAGAGATCGAAACACCTAATTATGTGGTTGAAACTCTATATGAAGGAAGTATTTGGATAGACGCATATGAATCATGGAATTATTCTCTAAAATACGAATTCACTGAAGAAGGTGAATATGGAGTATACTTCACTATAATCGATGAATTTGAGACAAAGTGGTATATTGATTGCTGGTGGAAAGTTATTGCCGATGAACCAGAAGAAAAAGAGTATTTTGACCTTGATATCGAACAGGTCAATCGTGCTGAAGTAGGGGCTGAAGAGAAAATGGAATTCTTTGTTAAATCCTATTTCAACCACGGGATGGCTGTCAATATTAGTATAACTATCGAAACACCCAATGGTATATTTGAAACACTGTACGAAGACAATTTTGTATGGATAGAGGCATTTGGATCGTGGTCACACTCTCTTGAATATAAATTCACTGAAGAAGGTGATTATGAAGTCCTGTTCATCCTAATCGATGACAAGGGAGTAGAATGGTCAGAGGATTGTGATTGGGAAATCACTGAACCTGAAGAAACAAGTGAAACAAGTGATTCTGAACCATCGATAGGTGTAACATCAGGATTTGAAAGTCTCCTTATTATTGCAGCTATAGCAACAATGACAATATTATATAGAAGGCATCAGATCAGATCTGACTAGAAGGTTGGATTATCTCCAACCTCTCTTCTTCCTATTTTTTGATGCTTTCTTTATATAAAATGTGTTCTATGTTCTCCAAAAGTTGTGTTATCAATAAAAAATTATCTGAATTTCATTAAAAAAGAGAAAATGTGAGGAGTCAGAGAAATGTCTGGTACCTTGTGATTCTTGTTACTTTTGAGATAATAGAAATCTGCGCCTAGAATGCAGAAGTGGCTACCGCTTTAGCTAGTCCTTTTTTCCTTTCTGTTTCAGAATCTGGAGGTGTCACTGTTTTGAGGGGACCATTATAGTTTAAATAATCGATTGTGATCTGAAGTTCTTCTTGTGAAATTAGCTGATGAGACACCGAGATCCTCACAGATAGTATAAAGCATAATGATGTTAAATAGATGAGTGACACGCTTGTAATACACATTCTTGAGAAAAAAAACCTGTTTTTGAATCCTCAAGGGATGAAATGAAAAGTGAAAAGGGATTTAGAGAGGTTCAACCTCAGAAATAATGGTTACCCTTTGCTTATCAGTTAATTCAAGATCAGAGGGGATGTTAACAAACAGTGGCCCGTTGTAATTCAGGTATTCAATGATTGCATTAAGTTCTTGATAAAGAGAAGCTTCATTTGTCATTGCAAACCATCAATGGAAAGAATTCAGTGTCCTTTATAGACTCATGAGGTTTGATTCAATCGAAATTCAATACTCAAATGGTAAGAAATTATTTAATGGGAGAAGGATCATTTATGTCTACCTATTGTATGAGACGAATTTCCGTGAAAGAACTTTCTCGTGGAGTCCTAATCGCATTTGAGGGCATTGATGGATCAGGCAAAACCACACAAATCGAGAAAATAGCTCGTCTGTTACGAAAACATACATACCCCGTAACAGTCACTCATGAACCCAATCATAACTCCAAATGGGGACAGTTAATCCAAAAAAAAGTGAAGAAACATCGTGAAGAAGTAACTCCCGAAGTTGAGCTCGAGTGGTACTTAAAAGATCGTGAATGGGATCTTAACCAAAATATTCTTCCAGCTTTAGAACAAAAACACATTGTTTTAGTAGATCGGTATTATCTATCAAATGCTGCTTATCAAGGAGCTCTTGACATCTTTAGCCCTGAATATGTCCTCCAAAAAAACTCTTTCGCACAGAAACCAGATCTTTGGATACTTTTAGACGTAACCGTGCAACTAGGCCAATCCCGCATACGAGAACGTGATAAACAAAACGAAGATCAACTAGAACTAGCTGATTACCAAGAGAAAGTTAGACAAAATTATAAGCAATTGGCAAAAATGGATATTGGGGGTAAAATTGAGTGGGTTGATGCAAGTGGAGAGGAAGAGGAATTGACACAAATTCTTACGAATTTAATTTTAGAGTTCTTAAAAGAGTTCTAACTTGTAAGAAAAAAAGATTACTTCCGAACCAGTTCTTTAGAAGCGTTCAAATAATGTTGTAAATGAGTAATAGTTGTTTGGCGGAAAGCTTCAATTCTTTCCCTTGCCTCTGCAGTATCATACATCGCACTTGCTTGTTGTTGAATTTTAATATCACGGATAAGGGAGTTAAGGTCATTCAGTAACTTATCATCCTTATCAAAAGCCATATTCCGAATGCGCACCAAAAGAGCCAACGCGTCCGTAAATTGAAGATCATAGACTAATATAAGTGCTCGGATGAAAAGACTTTGGGTTATCACCGTATTAGCGTTAGGACCACTGTGCTCAATTCTCTTCAAAAACTGCATGGCCGTGTGAACCTGTCCCTCCTCGAGATAGGATTTAGCTAACATGAAATTTCTAAAATCGGACAACTCCATGACATTCTGTAAAGCATTTTCTATTCGCTGGAGAGTAAGTCGAATTTCAGAATCAAGTACCATCGCTTGTCACTTTTCGCCATTTACCATGGAATTCTCCTTGAATAAAAAGATTTGTATCTAAAAAGCAGAGATTATCTGTCATTTTAAAGTATTTTTTCTAGAATTCTCTATCAAAGAATTTTGAATTTATTTACAGAGGTTTTCTTCATAAGGAGAAGTTATCATATTAATCTGCAAAAATGAATCTTGAAATGATTTATGGAGATTTGATCTCGAGAAAACACCTCGGAATGAAATACCTCATATGAGGTTTTAAACTTTCTACCTTACCCGCTTAATGATATGATATCCAAATTTTGTTTTCACGGGAATTTGCGTAATTTGGTTTTTCTGTAGGGCAAAGGCTGCCTTCTCAAATTCCTTGACCATTACCCCTCGACCAAACTCACCCAAACTGCCACCTTTTTTTCTGCTAGGACAAGTGGAATATTCCTTGGCAAGATCCTCAAATCTTGTTCCAGTATTTATCTTTTCAATTAGATCTTCAGCCAGTGTTTTCTTATCTACTAAAATGTGTTTTGCAGTAATCTTGCTAGACATATTTTTCACCTTAAAATGAACAAGTAGATTCAAGATTTTCAGGATTTCGTAGAAACTAAGAGAGTTACCATTATTCAATCACAACCTAGAAATGTGCCCAAAGTCTTCAATAATAAGATACAATCAATAAGAACTTGTTCCTAAGTATTTAATCAACCATATAATTTGGTCCAATCATATTCTTGTTCTGTTATCCAAGTGTGATTCACAAATAAGTGTATTTTGTACCAACTGGTTAAATCAATAATGTCGTCAACGCAGACTAGGTGTTCATTAGTAGTAAACCATTTATACGCTTCAGGATAGGTGATAGCATACGCAGGAATATTGTGATGCTCAGAGGTATTGATTATCACCCAGAATTTAATATTATTATGAGCTTCATAATATTCATCCATTCTGTCTGAAGAATTATGAGAAAAAGGAATATTATTCAACCGATTATGTGCACTACGATCTTCAACTTCGTACCCCAAGTAATATCGCATCGCGAATTGCGATCCTGCGTCAGGAAGAACCCATGTACTGTAATTATAGTCGCCTCCATGATTTTTAATATAAATCGCTGATTCTTGAAATCGGAGGTCAAAGATTTGATTAACATGGATTAGTGCTGAAAGATTAATTAACATAGCTGATAATAGTAGTCCTAAAAAGATGAATGCTTGTGGTTTAACCTTGGGTCTCAACCAATACAACCCAAAAATCAGTAAAACTATACCAACAATAGTAGCTAGAGGAGCTCCATGCTCAACAACATCTAGAATCCAGCTAACATCCATTGACAAGATAGTTTCAAACAAATTATGAAATAACACATTATACAGCTTTTCTAAACCATTAGATTTAAACCAAGAATCAATGAAAAAATCATACGCAAAACCAACGGCTATAATACCAGGAAAAGTCTTTAGATAACGAAAAGCTACAATTGAAAAGGGAACTAGGTAAATAGCGCTAATGAACAGTAAAAAACCTAGATCCAGATCAATAAACTGGTTTATAATATCAGACAACTCTACTCCTGATAAAATGGCTAGAAAGATATTTACCAGCTCATAAAAAGGGGAAACTAGATATTTAAAGGCAAATGTGAAGTAAAAAATAAATCCTGCTAAGAATCGCTCTATATTATCAACCACGGTCATTTTCCATTGTTCATTGGAATAAATATAGTCGAACCCTTTCGCAGCAATAGCAAAATATGGAATTGCAAGTGGAATATAATAATAATTAAGCTGGAACTGAGCTGGGAAAAAAACAAAAGGAATGGTAATTAACCAAGCTAAAAATGCGGAACCAAGAGCAAGATTACGTTTATTTGAAAAGAAAAAGGCAATAATACCAACAATAAAGAAGGGTATTACGACCCATAAAGCAAGATCGTTGATAGCACTCCCAACGCTTCGTGGTAAGTCACCTGCATCGGTGGCATGTGTAAACCTCCAACCTATATAATATTCGAAGAAAAGGAAGGTATAAGTAACAGGATTAGGTCTTTCTGGGTCTCTAGACAGCTCTCCTGGAGTACGAACAATCCAAGGAAAAGTGCCATTTGCAATATTAGTATCTAAATATTGAACCCATGAGACAAAAGGGTAAAAACTAATAATAATGAAAATAATAGCGATACTTAAGAATAATAAGTGATTCGAGAAAGTAGACATTTCCTGAGGAGATCTTAAACGATAATTTAATTCAAATTGTGTAGCAATAGTATTTTTCATTTTTGGATATGCAAGCATCAAAGGTATTAGTAATAAAGTAACAGATATACCAAAAAGAGTAATTGAAAGAGCATTCACACCTTCCCGTCCAAGAAGAAGAAGACCGATAAACCAAATTCCAATCCAAACTCCAAGGATTATTAACGGGATTAAATCTATTCCTTCATAAATAATCCTTAGGAATTTTGATTCACGATTAAACAGATCTAGTAGAATTCCAGAAAGGAAGAAGACCGTTCCGAAGGTTAAGATTAATCCAAAAATTGCAGCAAGTATTTCGAGGAGAAATAAGACCAAAATTTCGTTCGAAAATAGCTCAGAGATAAGATCAGAGAGAAAATCAAATGGAATAAGATCAATTAAGAAATCAACTGAAAAGACATCTTCTTCCCCTAAAGCCTGAGCAAAAAGAATAAATGATCCCTCCAATCTACCATAAAAAACTTTGATAACCAACGCTCCTATAATTCCAGCAATACATCCAGTAACCACACTCGTAATTAATCCTTCCAATCTTAATTGATTTTTGTGTTCAATACTAGAACGTAAAAAGACAATGTAACACCCAATGGCTGCTACTATAGCTAAAATTATACTAGAGGCAAATAACTGGTCAATAAAAAAGGCTCCAAGAAAAGAACTAACACCAGCTACAATAACAATGATAAAAGGAAATGGGATTCCCCTCTCTACATATTTAGATTGAATTAGCAAGTATGGTTCCATATCCTTTGGAGAAATGGTAAATCGATCAGAAATCTCTTTCCAGATGGCGCGTAAATCACCAAGATGAATGTGACGCTCTATGTATCGAAAAAATAAATATAAGGCAATTGCAGGATAGGTAAGCACCCCCTGCCAAGCTTTCGTTAAAATATTCAAGATATTAATCAAGAATGTGATAAACAACAACAAATACCCTTTACGGAGATTATTCTCAATAAAAATCGCATCAACTGCCCTAATGCCTAGCAACATCACCAAAGCAGCCATAAAGACCACAAATGAGTCAATGTATGCAGTTCTTGAGTAAAAAGTTAGAAAATGACCTAAAGCAACGAGTAATCCTGCTATTATCGCAGCACTCTTATTCTCTATTTGATGACTATAAAGTAAATACACAATCAAGGCTAATCCAGTTCCACCAAGAATAACTACCCCTTTCGCTGAGAAAGTTGTACGGCCAAAGATACCCATTAAAAATGCGCCCACCCAAAAAGCAAAAGGTGGTTTATCGAAGAATTTAATGTCTCCACCTTCAGCAGGGTAATACAATGGAAGGAAAGGGTCGGAAGGGGAAGGACCAAAAGCCATTCGACTAGCAATGGCAGTAAACCACCCCTCATCCCACATATCGGTACTATGGATGAAAGCTATTTTTACCCAGAATGCTAGGAGACCTATCACCACAACAAAGCGAAAATAGACAATAATTGCCCAGACTTTCTTTAGGTAGTAAAGAATTCTTGATGAAGGAGCTAAAGAATCTGTTACTTCTTCTTCTGACGCCATAGTTATCTGTTCTCCCATAAAGAAAGAGACATTTAAGTTACTTACTAATTTATTTAGTAACAGAAATACTTGAGAATAGAAGTGAATTCTATGCCATTCTGGGTCTATATGCTTTTTGTTGGAAACCAATCTCTGAGAAACAACCGGAAAATTTATGTTGGCTATACAGGTCGCCTAATATCACGAATAGCTCAACATAGTGGATTAACTCCAACCAAAGGAGCACGATTTACCCGACGCCAACCGATAGAGCTTGTTTATCTAGAAAGATATACATCTCGCAAGAAAGCAATGCAACGTGAATATCAACTCAAACATGAAAATCCCTTTAATCAGAAAAAACACAAGCTTATGCTTATTGAGAGGTTTAGGCTAAGACATAGTCAAATTTTACAGGAATTAAACAATAAGCTAGCAGAACACTTTGAATTTTTAGCAATCCTTATTAAAATGATGAAAAAAGTTGAAAAACAGCTAAATATTGAAATAGAAACTATTTCATAATGATTAAACTAATACATTACAATATTGCTATAGAACTCGTAAATAGAATATACTAGGTGAAACTAGATAATCTTTAAGTAGACATAGATGAGAGATACCTCTATACTGACAGTATAAGGAGATTGATAGGAATTTTTGGGAAGTGAAAACAATTTATGGCAATTGAACTAATATTTATTCTTTTTTTATCGATTATTCTTGTGACCATTATAATCCGATATTTGGAAGTAATTCCGTGCTTAATATTTTGGTTACTCGCAAGAACTATTACAAGTGAGGATAATGCTTCTTTGACTCCTATTGATCTAGGAAAATCTGTGAGATTCGTAGAGATTCCAACAAAGGAAGAGCGATTAATTGCACTGTTCTTTCCCAGCAAGATAGCTTGCTCTGCGGGCATCTTAATGGTACCAAATTGGTTTCAAAAAGAAGATCATGAAAATAGTCTCAAAGTTGCCAGTATTTTACATACAACTGGTTTTAACGTCTTGCTTCCACTCTATCACTGGGATTTAGATGAAAGAAAAAAATTAATATTTAATAAAAGAAGTGTATGTCCAAAACAGTATCAAGGAGTAATTGAGAAGGCTTACGAATATTTTATCACACGTCCAGAGATAGATAAAAGAAATATTGGAATTTGGAGTAACTCTTCTGGCACAATTCTAGCTTGTCAAATAGTAAAGAATTCCCCCATTAAAGGAGTAGTTTTAGAAGATGGGCCAGTATCTCTTTGGAACAATGTTGCAGCAGTACTTCAAAAAAAGGGATTTCCAAACCTTCTTACTAAATTCGTTATAATTCCTCTATTAGTTCCCTTTCTATGGAGAACAAAATGGCAAAGTAAAGGCGCGGTAAGGGATCTTAGAACATGTCCAAGTTTTCTCATAGCAATTCGTGAGGATCCTTGTAAGAACTTATGGCAAACTTTTTTCATGCTCCATAAACCTCGTCAGTTATGGTATGAACATGCTTTGCATCCTAAGGACATTCATGGCACCTGGCTCCAAGAATATTTTTTGCAAATCCGTAAGTTTTATGATTTCTGGTTGCTCGAACAAACTCCACAACCAGAATTCCATTATGATTTTTCAGTCAAACGTTATAAAAAGGGAAAATTTCTAGTAGAAATTAGGATCTCAGCAATACCTCCCCAATTAGACAAATTACCCCTTCAAATCATCCTCTCTGATAATGTTCGCTTTAGTGAATTCCGTATTTGGTTTAGTGGGGCAACGATGACGATTAATTACTCTTTAAACTTTAAACCAAACAATATCTCTGCTATTCAGTTCATGAATGTCGAACCAGAAGAACATGCTCAACATCAATGGATCAAACGAGACGCAAGAAAATCATTATTCACAACAATTGAGAAATTAATTGAGTTTCCTCCTGATAAAATTTCTGAACAAATGGATAGGTATTTTTTCCTGAAAAGTATTTTCTTATATGAACAAAAACTCCAAGAAGATGCCCAAGAAACCTTAAAAACATCAATAACGTCTAATTATTGGAAAACCCTTGTGAGAAGAGAAGCTGATACTCGAATTATTATTCGAGAAGATATCGAAGAACTAATTATCTCTACCCCTAACAGTGCCTTTCTGAGAAACTAAGTCTTTTTTCCTTTTAAAAGGAGGAAAGAAAGGGCAATAATAGCACCAGATTAGGATTTAGTCAGGAATTCCTGATGTGATTGCCTTTAACTGGAATTTTTTTATAATTAGGAAACTGGCATGCCTCACAAAAAGGTTCTTCTTGCCTCAGTAACGTACAAAAAAAAGTCGACCCTCTTTTAACGTCCCTCGTAAAATGAAGACATTCAATATTGTATTTATTTTGTTCTGCTATATCCAATTCTCCCACTTCCCCCTGAATACATTCTCCACACTTTGGAGGACAGGCATTTATCCATTCTTTAAATTTTAGACAATAACCCACTTTTGCATTAAGTAAAAAAACGCAATTTCGAAACATATACGTGGAATCCTTCAACATAATATGATTACTGACTGACCATTAAAAATTCATAATTTTCAGAATATATAACAGATCAACAAGATCTATATATGGAGAGAATTAAAATCATGTTGTCCAATTTCATTCAGGATCCTGAATTTATTCTTTACGAGAATTTATTCTTTTGGCTCACCTTGGGAAAATATGACACTGTATTATAATGAGGAATTTATAATTGATAACAAACAGTGGAAAGATCGAATTCAATGCCTAGAAAAGATCATATCAATCCAAACTCAACATTTCAGAGACCAAGAGCCGTTTTTCAGTAGAAATACCTTCTTCTCGGTTAATTTCCAAATATTTTTTATTATTTACAAAACACCTGCCACAGGACGATTGTTGGGACTAGGAATCAGAATAATAACTCCAGATAACAACACCTCAATAGCTCTTGCTATGACTCCTGAAGAAAGAGTACAGAAAGTTATGTATCTTCTCTCCCGAGGCCTTTTACGATCTTTCTACCACCGAATCGAACAAGTTGAATCTCCAATCCCAATTTAAATCAGTTGTTTACTGTGAATCTTTCTCCATCTCTTGATATTCGATCCAAATTACTTTAGGTTTCAGAAACCCAATATATTCGTCGCTCAGATGACGTTTAACTACCTCGAGATATTATATTCATAATTTAGTTTGTTTTTTAGGATCAAGGATGTCTTCATCTCTATCTACTAAATGTTCCTGGTAAACAAAATAATAGGGGATTCCAAATAGACTAATTACAAGAATTGGAAACATTAACACTCCAGGGATGGGATGAGATCCTAGTACATCAACGAAAGGGGATGTAGAACGAGATTCAAGGACACCAATAACAGAAATTGAGAGTATAACTCGTGTCAATTTACTCAGTCCCTCATAATCAGGAGCAACGGACACCGTCAGAGATAAATCCTGATCCTCATACAGTTTCGACATAGTTGAGTTGAAACTAATCGAATGACTTTTCTCGCTAACATCAATGGTTTGATCATCCACTGTCAAATAGTTTATCCCAGTTCCTTGCAATGTAATCAAAACTGTGCAAATGAGTTCCATTCCAGAGGGAACTTGAACATAAATTACGGGTGTGATGAAAAGATTTTTCCTTAAAAAAGAGTATCTAGTTGGTTGAATTTGATATTGATGATTAGCATTGAAAACAGGTAAGAATTCTCTCGTTAACGGCTGTGGTAATTCAAAAGCTATCAGTTCGGCCTTTTGAATATGAAAATTCACATATGGATCACGTAAAGATACCCTATGATCTAATAATAGGAGAATTTCCAGTTGGAGTTCTGTTTGTTTAGTATTATTCAAAGTTAATATAAGGGTTTGAGGAATCTCAAATTGATAGGAAAAGGCCTGAACTAATCCTACTTCTTCAGATGTACTGAATGTAGCCTGAATAGGAGCTCCATTCGTATAAATTTTTAGAAAAACATTTTCAAGGTCATCACCAAAGTTTTGAACACTCATGTTAAGTACTAAACGATCCCAGACTCGTGATAAAACTAAATTACGTTTAAATGTAGTTTCTACTTCCGAAACAGCTCGTGTTATCCTTAAATCGAATGTTTCAGAAACAGTTATCGATAAGATAGGATTTTGAGGATTTGCAATGGAAACCGTACATAACCCACTGGTGAGAAGAGTTATAAAGAATGATATGAGTAATATGAATAAAAATTTGTCCACACGACTTAAGAAAACCAAAAAGACATCACCTCGGAAATAACTTGCAAATGGTTTAAAATTAAATCTGTAATATTCATGGCTAATAAGAAAAGGCCAAGGCGTGAAAGTACCATATTAGCTTTAAGATTATTAAAAGGGATTCTCGCTAATCTTAGGACTCGAGTATTTGTAGGTTGCCGCCAAGAATAATGTTTAACGGGATGTGGTGAATAAACTGGTTTCTTTCCTAAAGGAATCCCTTCTGGATTAAGTGTATCTAGGAAAAGATGCAAAAACCATCCTAAAACGATGCCAGAAACGCTAACGAGAAGTATAGGCTCTGAAATTATCTCTACAATATAGTATAATGGAACAAAGTAACCAAGTGTCCATGGAGAATGTGTTAAAGGATGTCGATATTGAATTCCAGAATGATTTTTTAGTTGCACACTTTGATACTTAAAATTTGTAGCTGTATAACTATCCAAAAAGTTGGGAACAAGACTGAAACAGCTCAAGGGGAATGATAACAATAAAGAAAACCACGAAAGGAATGGATCTGTGATAAAAATCAATGTGTAAAGATTAAGCACACCAACAGTGAGAAAGAAGTGTGTATTGTTTTTCATTACCTCAAATTCGCCTCCTTCGGTTAACAAAATTACCAACAGCAACTAATCCAATAAATATACTTCCTGCAACTCCCATTTCAAATAGATCATTGATATCCATACCTTCATTAGATTCTGATGGAAGTTTATCAGGAAAAGAAGATGATGTTGATCTTTGAGTATTACTTGAATGTATTGTTGTAGTTGAGGATTGGTTAAATATAACATCAATGGAGGGTAGGATTTTAATAGCCACTTGATTAATATCATCAAACGCCATTAATTGAAGACTGTGCTTCCCTTCAGATAACCAAACTTCAAAGACAAAGTGAGTGTCATTGTGAGCTATCGGAGCGTTTTCAATCCCATCAACATACAGGAAAACTCTATCTATTTTGTAATCATCGATAACAGGCACTTCAATATACCATAATTCTCCTGCAGCGTAACTTGCAACGAGAATAGCAGATTCATTTCCAAAATTGGGTGGAATGTCAGTAGCATTAAAGGTTCCATTAAGTTTCCTGCGAGAACCATAAATATCAGATACTCTGATACTATAATTCCAGATTTCAGGAGGGAGATTAGGGGAAATAAAGTTCCACTGCTGAAAACTTCCTGAAAGAGACTCATATACAAGAGTTCCTACTACATTAATTTCAAATGATCCGTTGTTGATTAATAATGTGACAGATTGGGTATCGATCGAAGCATTATGCCGTTCAACTCTAATAGCTATTGAAAAATTCTCTCTTCGTACAATATGTTCTTCAATTATGATACTAGGTGCAAACCAGTAGATTTCATACTTTTGTTGAGTAGAAGGATCTTCATCCCAAGGATAAAATACAGAGAATAACCAGGTATCATTTTGTGTATGGATCGGTAAATTAACTACCCAACGGTTTCCAAAATACTCATAAAGTAAGTTATAGGTTATGTTATTAACATGAACCTGAATTATTTCAAGGGAGAGGGATCCTGAATCAATTTGAACACTAACCTCATAATGAGATGAATCAAGCGCTACAGATATTGATTTAAAGACTGGTCTAGGGGGGTTCCATTCTATGTTGAAGTAATGAAAATCATACTTTTCCAAAGTAGTCTTAGCGAAGAGTGTGACTTCCCAGAATCCTGGAACTTCAAGTTGAAGAGTTAAACGATAATCTTGGTAGAGTATACTCCATTCCAAGCATCCTATAATAGTACCATTGAGATAAATCCCTACTGAATCAAAATTTGGGTGATCCACTATCTGAGTATGGATTAAATAATTTCCAGCATCGTCTAAAAACTCAATATTAGGGTTCATCATCAATTCTATGGTCTGAACTACAGAAAAGGAAATATTTTCCTTTTGTACGTTTCCTGCGTCATCAAATGCATATACTTCAAGTATGTAGTGTCCTATCGAAAGATTAAGGGATATCGGTTCTGAATATGTTTGATTATAAGCAAAGACATTAGGAATGAAATATAGCACAATACTACCATTCGATCCCAATATTATTTCTATTTCGCTAGTATAACTTTGATTGTATGGTGAATAGATTTCTAAACTGGGGGGAATTGTGTCAACACTAAACAATGCTACTCGAGTAATATTGTTTCCAACTTCATCATTAGTTATAATTATTAAGTTATGATCCCCCTCATCCAGACCAGTAAGTATTGTACCCGAGCTTACACCCTCTAATGCCACATCATCCAAAAATATCAATACTTCGTCTTCATCCGTTATATAAGAGAATAGAATTTCATTTTTCGTATATGTGGTGTTTTTAGGACTAGTCAAAAACAATGAAGGAGCGGTTGTGTCCACAATAAAGGTAGAATGAATATACGAAACAACTCCATAATTATTTTGTCCATACACATGACAGGTATAATTGCCTTCAGTCAAAGTTCGATAAATCGGAGCTGACCAAGATATATTGGTAGAATCAATTGGTTCAATATAATACCAATATTTTTCCGCATCTCCTACAATGGAAATCTCCACAACTGCTCCTGCTTGACTCAAGGGACTTAGAATCTGGATATTCGCAGGAATCGAGTCTATCAATATTATCGATTCTTTACTGAAAGCTGCGCAATAGAAATCGGTCATGACTGAGGGAGTCTTCACCATAAGACTAAACGCACCTGGAATGTCGAATGCGAGTGAAAAATAATAATGTCCAGCACCATTGGTTGAGTCAACTTGCAAATTAGTACCATTCACTTCTAAAGTGACATCTATCTCCTGTATTGGCCCAGAAACTTCCCCTATCACAGTACCATCTAAATTAACAGAAAGATTCACCAATGCTTCCAATGGTGCTGAAAGAGAAATAAAGACGTCTTCAAGTATAGTAACACTATGATGACATTCTTGGTAGTAAACGTATGTCTCATTACTAGAAATAATAATGGTTTTTATACCACGAGTCGAAAAAGAATACTCGTATTGATGTACTCCTGCGTCTCGCCAATCGTGCCAAAGTTGATCTCCTATCCAGAGTTGATATTGCTCTGTTGAATTAACTGTATAAGAATATTGATCATTAACATTGCCTATTTCATCCCCCATCACTGTAATGGTGGGAATTGCATACATTGTAGAAAAATCGTACTTCATACTATTCGGCCCAATTGCTCGAATGGTGAATTTACCCTTATAATAGGGCGTAGACCAGTTATAACACCCCTGACCTGTTGAATTGAGGGCAATTAATGTCATATATCTCCAGTAATTTTCACCACTTTTCTGCCATTCTAACGTTATCTCATCGTTTAACCCTCCTTCCAGAGAAATGAATGTCCAGTGATTCGCGACAACCTCGGTTTCTATCATCACAGATAATGGAGGTCTTACAGTTATAGTAATTATAGGATTATTAGCTGATGAATGATAAAACTCAATAATATTGCCTAGATAGGTTGTCTCAATAAAATGCACTCCAATTTGAGTGGCTTCAGAAATATAATAGTCATAATAGAAAAATCCTTGGTCATTAGTTTCACTTATGCCTAAAGGTGTACCTATAGTGATATCTGTCAGTTCTACTTTCTCATAAATCACGGGTTGGCCAATTTCATCCACTAATTGTCCCCAAATACGCACGGTGTGCCCTTTAATGACTTCCGACACGTTTTGCCTCATAGTATTGAATGTGGGGTTAGAAAACACAGTTAAATCAAATGATTCGATATGTTCATCATAATTGGAAGACCCGAAAAAGTGAATCTGATACCCCATACTACCCCTTGGATGAGAGGGAGCAATGAAATAATGAAATTCGAGGCCAGGTTCACAGTTCCATGTCTCAATTGTGGAGCTATTGATAGCAAATTCCAATGCAACCAATCCCTCACTAATTGCAGCTCCTCCTGAAATAATGGTCACTTCAATACTTGTAATAGCATTCCTGTCAACCCCACCACTCTCATAAGTCAAGTCAATATCAGTCAATCCTTTAATGGGAAGTGGGAAGGTCTCTGTAATATCCATGATGAATTCGCTGGAATCATGAGTCGATAAACTAAACTCATGACTCCCGACTGTAGTATTACCAGGAATGGGATAATCCATCACAACAAAACCATCTTGATTAGTCGTTTTATTCACTAATGAACGATTCCCATCGGTTACATCCACTAATTCCACGGTAGATACAACAGGATGAGTCCAAACATCTGATTCAGTTATATAAATTTCAAAATGAATTGTTTCATTGTGTCGATATTCAGTAGCATTTTCCGAATGATCAATTCTCGCGTGGTCTAAGATTAAGACATCTACTGTTGTATTGGCATATTGGGTCTCTGTACTTGGATCGATAAGTTCAGTAATAATTGAAAGGATCCCTACTGGTACGGAATTATTTGGTGAAAAATAAGCCTTAAAGTTTCGAGATTCGAGAATTTGATCATTAATGATGACTTCTTGGTCATTGTGGGAATAATAAGTTTTTAACTCTAATCCTATGGGATTGTCTCCAAGTACTGTCGAATTCAGTTCTAAAGTGCTCTCTGCACGAAGAAGATCACTCTGATCTAAAGCTTGCTCCAGCCAGTAACCAGTACTTAATACGGTAATATTATGAGGAGAGGAGGTACAGGGTTTTGTCTGGGATTGCGAACTCCCCGTGTATTCTGCGAGAAATGCATTGATACCAATAGTGGTAAAGATAGGAATCTGATAATCGAAAGAATAGGTCAATACCACAGAAGGATCTAGAGGAAGTGGGCCGTATGTATGAATTGTTGGAGATCCACAGAGGTTGATATTTTTGACAGAAATATACCCACCCTTAAAGTAGGGTTGTACAGAATCTAAAATTTCGAGTTCGACAGTGAATCGTAAAGAGGCGTTCTTGAAAACGATAGTAGAATTACTATCAAGTGTAATAATCGTTACCAGGGAACTACCTTGACTGAAATCATCGAAATGAACACTACATATTCCAGAGGAAGGAGAGTACTCTAAAAACCCTTGATAAGAAGCTTCAAAAACATGGATTCCTTCGATGAAAGGCTCTGAAATTGTCCAATTAACTACTACTTTACCACCAAGGATAGTTGTATCAACGTATTCACTTGTATTGGTATCAGTAATCCTAATAGGGCCAGTTGGGACAGGATCAAAGTTTGAATATACCCATACTGTGAATTGAATCGTGTCATCAAGTCCTGCAGCTCCTATATCAGAGAGAATTGTTGTAGAGGTATTTATTTGTGCTGCTATACTGGGTGTAATGGCTGTCAGAATGATTACAAAATAGAAGCTCATAATAAGCCAGAAACCAATCATTTTTTCTCGTTTTATTCCTGAGACTTGACTCAATGTTGATATCCTCTACCTTTCTTTGATATCCTAACCCTTAATTGCTGATGAGGCTTATATACTAGAAATACGTGAAAATGAACTCTTGGTGATTTTGAGTATAAAAGCTAGGGAGTGAATCATGTTCAGATCAATTATTTACTACAATCTAACCATAGAAAAAGAAAAAGATGAAAAAGTGAATAATGATGGCAAAAGTCGAAACAAAAGAAGAAGGAATTAGTCCAGAGCCAGTTGAAATAAAAAAAACAAAGAAGAGCAAAAAAAAGACCACAACCTCAGAGAAACCGTTCTTAGAGACAATAACAGGCATAGGTCCAACTACAAGACAAAGGTTAGAGACAGCGGGGTATGGAAGCCGAGAAGCGATTGCATTAGCAACACGGGCTCAATTAACTGAAATTTCTGGTATTGCAGAGAAAACCGCAGCTCTTTTGATACGTGAAGCAAGGGTACAGTTTGACCTTGGATTGAAAAAAGGAACAGACTATGAAGAAGCAGCTAAAACACGGGTAAAATTAACCACAGGGTCGAAAGCGTTCGACAAACTTATTGGAGGAGGATTTGAGACAGGAAGTGTCACAGAAGTTGCGGGAGAAAATGGATGTGGTAAGACCCAAATTGCCCACCAATTGGCAGTCAATTGTGTAAAGTACCTCGATCAGGATGTGATTTGGATCGACTCAGAGGGGACATTCAGGTTCAATCGAATAGTCCAAATGGCAGAGGCATTAGATATAGATCCAGACACAGTACTATCAAGAATTACGGTTGGTAGAGCTTACAATAGTGAACATCAGATGGCACTCACCGAAGAAGCGCTCACTATGGTTCCAAACATTGGTCTGATAATCGTAGATTCTCTCATGTCACATTTTAGGAGCGAGTTCGCAGGACGCGGGACACTGGCTGAACGTCAACAACTGATTGGAAAATATTTAGCGTTTATTGCCAAACAAGCAGAAATAATGAATTGTGTTGGTGTCGTGACTAATCAAGTCTCAGCTAAACCTGAGGCAATGTTCTTTGGAGACCCGAATAAGCCTGTTGGCGGCAATATTGTTGGTCATACGGTGACTACCCGTATTTTCATCCGGAAGGGAAAAGCAGTCAAACGTACTGCCTCGTTAACAAAAAGTCCTGAGCTACCTGATGGAAAAATTGAGTTTGCGATTACCACCGAGGGTGTCCGAGACTTTACATCCAAATAAATATACTCAGTAATTATCCCTTACTTGAACTCACAGGAAAAATAGTGGTACCCTTATGATTGATACCAATCTACCACCAGCCCTACAGCTTTTTCCTCATCCAGAACTGCGCGCTTATCAAACAAAGTTTCTCCGATTTGTCGAGAAGAATCCAAAAACGATGATTCATGCGCCAGTCGGATTTGGGAAGACAATCATGGCGTTGATTCATGCACTTCCACTAGTAAAAACAAAAAACTATCAATTATTTATCTTTGTCCGAACCAAGACGCAAGTGTTCCAGGTATTCCTTAATGAGATCTATAAGATCGCGAATAGTCGAAAATATGGCTATTTAACGGCCATTCCTCTCATTTTGAAGGCAGATCTATGTATTAAAAGAGGAGAAATTCCCCACTTTTATCACAAGATATGCAGTCAAATTCGATGCCCCTTTCTTGAACAAACTAAATCGATTCCAGAAGAAGATTTCCCCGCCATTGTAGAGCAAATCCCAATCACTGCACATGACGGCTCAATTTCGATTGAAGCATTTCAAGAGGCGTTTAAAGAGTTTGGCTGTCCATACCAAGTAATCAAACGGTGTATACCATATGCAAATATAGTCATTACCACACACACCTATTTAAGAAGTAAGAATCTTCAGAATATGTTCTCCCAGCTTCTTTCTCGTAGTTCTTTCTCACAAACCTTGGCGATCATAGACGAAGGGCACAATTTTACAGCTGATATCGAAGCAGAGATCACCACGAACGATTTAAATAAAGCTCAAACAATAATACCCTTGAAAGTGATCGATGAGCTACAGGAGTTGATTCTTACTCATCATGGAAGAGTGGAAAGACCCCGAACTTTGTCTGATGCATCATTAGACGCATTCTTGGATCATGAATACAAATTATCCCTCGTTGAAAAAAACCAGTTGTTAAAAGTTAAAGATTTCCTTTCTTCGCGAGGTGATATTTGGGTAGCAGAAGAAAGCAAGTTACTTCAATTGAATCCCTTTCCTCATCAAGTATTTGATTTTGTGAATAAACACTTCAATCGGGTCATCTTGATGTCAGGAACCTTCACACCATTATCCTTGTATCAAGCACTGTATAGGTTAAGTTATACCACCCTCCGAATACCCTCTGATTTCCAGTTCAGTTTGAATGGGATTCTATATCACCGCCAGTTTACTTCTAAATTCACTGAACGAAATGCTATAACGTACGAATCAATGGCTACCGTTATACAGCGGTTACACTCCAGCAACCCTTTCCATACAATTGTTTTTGCTACGTCTCATGAATTAAAACAAAAAATATTAGCTCATATTTCATTACCACATGTCTATATCGAAAATCCAGCTATTACTCCTCTTTTTATTGATGAATTAAAACAAAAGAATCATGAATGTATTTTTGGTGTATTAGGTGGAAAATTATCTGAAGGAATTGAAATTCTAGATTCTGAAATGAATCGAAGCTTGCTTTCATTGATTATAATAGCAGGCCTTCCATTTCCAAGGCCTGACGTGACCAATCGACTTTTGCAATCTCTTTATATGAAAAAATGGGGGTGGAGAACTGCTAGGCTTCTTTCTATGTTACCAGTTACGCGGAGTATATCACAAGCAATTGGTCGGGGGATTCGATCAGAGTCAGATTTTGCTGCAAGTCTCATCCTGGATTACCGTGCTGTTAAAATGCGAGCGATGTTACCCCCAACACGAATCTATCAAAGTTTACCGACCTTATACAACGCATATGATATCTTCTTTGCGAAAATGAAAAAGTTATTCGATTTACACTGAAAGCTCTTTTTTGCTTGCTCTTACCAAGTTTAGAGCGTCAGAAATATAATCATTGACTTAAGTCATTTCAAACCGTTCCATCAATGGAGCATATCATATTTATTACCAATTTCCTGATCTATAGCCAAGCTCCATTGAAAATGGTCTAAAGCGGTATCATTGTCCCCTTTTTACTGAAAACTAAGACCAATATTATTAAGAGTCCCTGAAATGAGAATTTTGTCTTTTATTTTCCTAGCTAGCTTCAGAATTTTTTGTGTATAATTCAACGCACAAACTAGGTCTCCTTTATATGCGTAAATGCCTCCTTTGCGCCTTAATAGAATAGTTCGCCTCTTAGAAACCTTTTTTCGCTCAACTTGAGTTAATGGTTTTAATAAGAATTCCTCACATTTTTTGAATATCTCTAATCCCTAATCAAATTCCCCCTGACGCATTAAATTCTCTGCATTGATTATCAAGGCATCTACAGCCTTCAAGGGATTAATAGTTTCTTTCCCAAGAACATCACCTAGTATCTTGTTACTTCGTTCAAATTCCCCTAGTTTCATTAAGACAGTACTTTTCAATAAAAGTATTTCAATCTGGTTATCATTAGAAAGATCCCCCTTTTCTCCAGTTTGTTTATTTTTGTAAGTCAAACTGTCGAGATTTCATTTCATTATTCATTTGAGATCAAAATTATCGAAATATTTGTTAAAACTGTAAATTTCAGTGATATTCAAGCGATCCATTAATATTTTGGCTAATGAATCATTAATTCCAACTTTATATCGCTGTGCCAGAACTGTGGCCCCTTGATAGTCGCTATGGGTCACATCAAGAATTATAATCGATTCCTTTGTTAATAAATCATAAATGAATTGGGAAGCTTCAATAAAACTCTTACGAGACTCTAAAATGTTTGCTACTTCTGATAAATGTACAACGCTAGTAACTACATTTTCTCCTTTATTCACCCGTGTGATAATCTCCCTCGCAACAGATTTTATTTTTTGGAGATGTTCTGGGAGCTCCGGTATGGGCTCCAAGACTGCATATAAGAATGTCGATTCATCGATAAACCGAAGTTTCATACTTTGTCTCCACTAAGTAATTACTTCTTTAAAAAAAATTACATTACGTATACATTGGTTTGTCAATAACTCGTTTGACTAACTTAGGAATATCTTGATCTTGAGTGAGAAAAGATATCCATACATTATGGTGATTAGCAGCATGAAGAATGTCGCATCGAAAGTCAAGACTAAGGCTAGCTAAGCTGTGAGGGAAAATGATCAAATGAACATGTGAAAATTCTTTAAATAATATACTGAAAAATTGTTGAGGTTTTGAGGACAGAAAGAAATCAATAGTATCAGGAGTTAGTAATAGGAAACAGATTTTTTGATCTAGAATAAAGCCAGGGAAAATAAAGTTATCATTTGAATGAATTGAATATTCTTGTTTCGAAAACAAATAGGGGATTCCAAGCTCAAATAATTTCTTATTAAAGACTATAGAGACGTTTGAATCCAATAAATCATCATTACTGGAAGAACCAAGTGATTTTAGATCCACAGTTTGTTTTATTCTAGAACCATCTCCCTTTAGTTTCTCTAAATTCTCATTCAGAACATTAAGGTTTAAAATCTGTTTCTGAGACTTAGAACCTAATTTTTTTAAATAAAATAACCTGGCTTCTTCATTTGTTTGTTTTGATAATAAGAAAACTTTAGGAATGTTAACACTCAAATTATTCAGAGTGTCAACGGTATCAGCTGTAACAGAATAAGCAATGATTACTTCAGCATTTCGAGCAATAATCTCATTGACATTATTTGTAATACAAACGTTAACCTTTTTTTCTGTAAGTGGTAAAATAGCTCGTTCTAGGTCGATATCTGACAGAGAACTGACAGGGTCATTTATTTGGATTACTGAAAAACCCTGTAGACTTATATAATCCTTTAAATAAGCAGCATTGTAATAATTATGACTAACAATGGAAATACCAGTTTGGTATTGGGATATTATTTTCAAGAGGAAATTTAACTTAGGGTGTTGGAGATCCTTGTGAACTTCAAGAAATTCCTGCAGCTTCTTGATTTTTAAATCGTTAAGAAACTCAATAATACTTTGCTTTCCTTGGAATTTTTGATCTTTTTCCAGCTGTGATTCAAGAGTGTGAAAATAATTGAGAGCTGCGGGAAATCCTTGAGAAATGATGATCTTTTGGAGAGTCATAATTCGAAGTAGGTTAGATGTACGGATGAGTTGCTTCGTACTGTTATCTTCTTTAATACCTTCATGAATCGCAGTGATATCACGATAGGTACTTTTAGAGGAAACATTGAAACCTAATTTTGCTAATTCCTCCAATTCATGTTCTTTTATTCGGTTTAAAATCTCAAGCAAGAAAAAGTATTCTTGAGGTAAGGGGATGGAGTAATGCTGGATGTTTGATCTTTCGCGTGCTGAAAATGGTTCTTCTAACTGAACTACTTCAGTTAGTTGAAGGTTTTTACAAATATTTTCTAACTGTTCTGTGGAGGTCACCCTGGTGAATCCAATCATACGAAAATTGGTTAATTTATTAACTAAGTACCTAAGTGAGCTCGATGAAGACCCCATCTCCGCCTGATCAACCATTATTAGAGAAAAATGATTAGTTAAGAAAAATTCTTCTTTCAGGTCGTTTTTTGCAGTTCTAGGAGTAGAAAAAATTACTGAATAACGACTATAGTCGAATTTTCTGGCATTTGGAAGGATAGATCCGTTAAGAACCGTAGTAGGTTGTGTTAAATGGGATTTTAAGAGAGTTCGAGATTTCTGTTGTTTATCCCTTTTTGTTAAGATCAGAACTCTTGAGTTTTGATGATTGGAATGTTGATTGATGAAAAATAGTATAATTAACGCCTGAATGCGTATCAGAGCCTCCTCAAAGGAGTATACTACTAATAAATTGTTGTTGTGGACTTTTGAAAGAAGAATCTGTTCTTGTAAAGAAGGATCAAATTTGAGTTTTCCCAAAGGAGGAGATTCTTCCATTGTATTCATCAAATTAACTATCCTGATGGATCTTGACCCTGATCTAGTTTAGATATTTCGTCCTCATCATCACATTCATTAAATTCATTCCAATGACTAGATTCCCCAAGTTCTCCTATAGTTTGAATCCAGTTACGATGTGCAGAGCAGCTCACAATTTGAGAGTTTTTGACAATTAAATTCACTGGAATCCTTCGATTTAGCAGAAGTGAGCAAACT
Source organism: Candidatus Hodarchaeota archaeon (assembly GCA_029856365.1). Classification (GTDB taxonomy): domain Archaea; phylum Asgardarchaeota; class Heimdallarchaeia; order Hodarchaeales; family Hodarchaeaceae; genus Hodarchaeum. The sequence continues at coordinate 17,060 of JAHQWW010000015.1, read as the reverse complement.
CCCCCAAAAATACTTGCATATTCACAGATTTGGCATAAAGGACTGTTTAAAAAAATTTCATCAAGAAACGGGAGATTTGTAACAGGAATTTCAGGATTACTAGTCATTTGCACTTCGCCTAAAGACTCATGTTGACTTCTGATAGTAATCCCAGATGAGGCTTTAAATAATCAAAATTAGCGTAAGAATACGGATGATTACTTTAGCTAAAAATTTATTGTCACGTATAGTGAAGTTCTTGTTAGAATCCCCAACTAATCAACCCCGTTAATAGAAGTGAAAGGAACAATACTTTAATCTTTTCAGTCTTCATTATCTTTACCAGTATTTTGGACATGTAATTTAAAAACACTTTGCTGAAATGTTATTAAAGGGGAGTTCATACTAGAATCTGCTTTGAATATAGAATACGTTCAGGATATAGCTATTGGAAATGTTGTTACATTATTTTGGCGCTTTTCCTGTTTATCCAGAAAATCCAGAACCAGCATTGGAAAATGCATTGCAATCTTTGAAAGCAGGTTTAGCTTTATATATAAGCCCACAAGGGGGTCGTAGAGCTCGAAGTACCCTTGAAAATTATATGAAGTTACATAAAGAAGGGAGGACAGGCGTTGGCCGTCTAATTCTACTTATGAATGGAGCTGCCCCGGTTATCCCTGTCTATATAAAGGGATCAGCAGAGGCATTAGGAGAAGGGCAAAGGATTCCCAAATATAGGGCTAAAGTGAAGATTGTTTTCGGAAAAGTAATGACTTTCCAACAATATTCCAAAAGGAAGGGGTGGATAGAAAATGAAGAGTTTTATATCACTGCTCGAAAGATTGTTAATCAAATCATGTGTAACATACGAGATCTCTTGATCTTAACAGAAAAATATTTTTTCCAATTTCTTGAGTATCACTTACGATCGCCCATTAATCCAGAGATTATAACGGAGGACACAATCAAGAAAACCAGGAATATTCAAAAGATATTAGTCAGTGTTCCTGATAGCCAACTGAAAAGCTATCTAGAATCCCAAAATATATGAGAAAAAAGAGAACTGCTATAATAATTCTGCAACAAAGGATGATTGAAAATGAATGAGAATGATATCCAGCCGTTGGTTGCTATACCCATAATTTTATTTATTGCCACATGTCTTGCACTCGCAGGAAGCCAAGGAGGCGTGATCGTTCTGGGTGGAATACCATTATTTGCATTTGGGGTAGCTATTGCCTTTATAATTCAAGGGATTGCTTTCATACCTGCTTATATCAAAAGTACAGAGAAATTCTTTGATCTGACTGGCTCTTTAACTTACATTACTGTAATAATTTTATCAGTTGTTTTGAGTCCCGAAATCGATATACGATCTATTTTACTGATGGTATTGGTCTTGATCTGGGCGATTCGTCTTGGTACTTTCTTGTTTAGGAGGATTCTGAAAGAGGGTGAAGACAAACGCTTCAAGGAGATCAAACAATCTGGTCCACGTTTTCTGCTGACTTGGACTCTCCAAGGTCTATGGGTCAGTTTTACATTAGCAGCTGCATTAGCAGCGATAACAGTAGAACAGAGAGTGGAATTTGGCATGATTGGTTTAATTGGTCTTATGATTTGGATCCTAGGCTTTGGATTTGAAGCTTTTGCAGATTATCAGAAGAGTAAATTCAGATCTATTCCAGAAAATAAAGGTAAGTTTATTAATACAGGATTATGGTCAATATCACGACATCCTAATTATTTTGGAGAGATTCTCATCTGGGTAGGTATCGCAATAATTGCACTTCCTACACTTCAGGGTTGGAGATGGATGACATTAATATCTCCTGTATTTGTCACATTACTTTTGACTAAGGTAAGTGGTATTCCTTTACTTGAGAAACATGCTGATGAAAAGTGGGGGGGTCAAGATGATTACGAGGAATACAAAAAAAATACTCCTGTATTGATCCCAAATCCATTCAAAAAATAATTGAATTATTATTTTCTTTAGTACAAATCCTTACGAAAATATCTTTTATTTATAATAACTTTCTCCTCCAGCACATCATTATCTTTGTACTTGCATTAAAAGAATGAAATGTTTGGTTAATTTAACCTCTAATATTAAGTAGTGAATTTACGATCCTCATGACACCTCCTTCTTGACTTTACTCAGTACTTCTATACCTCATATTTTAGGCTATCTACTAAATATTACTTACTCTTTTCCTTATTTATTGAGAAATGTACTATGATCTTCTTCTGCAAAAGTAGTTAGAGTAGAGAATAATTCCAATGAAGAATAATATTGATGATAATAACGATGTGAGTATTACTTGACCTATATTTAAGGGATTATAGCCAACAAAGTTCTCATCTATTAGAAGATAGACAATTGATGCTGTTGCTGAAGATACTGGATGGACTTGGGCGAATAATTGAATTAAATTTGGGAGATCTGAAAAAGGGATAGCCATCCCACCAAGAAAAAATATAACCAGCGTCAGGGCTACTCCCATATGGGTTGCCACAGATTCATTCTTAACGAAAGAGGCAATAATTAAGCCAGTACCTACTCCAGCCAGTCCTATAAGTAGTAAAAATCCTAGGCACATTATTATTTCTATTACTTCAAAATCGAACTTTGCTCCGTAAATTAGGCCTAATAATACTAATAAAATCATAGAAACAAATGAGAAAATCCCTACAGCCAATATTCTGCCAGTACATTCCTTCCAAAGTGCAACTGGCATTGACATAATTTTTCTATATAATCCCCTTTCTCGATCAGCTGCTATGAAACCAGCCAGATTTGCTTGAGTTGCACTCATTATCAACAAAGTTATCATTGTTAAAGTTATAAATCCTTTTAACTGGGGCAATAATACGTCAGGAATATCAATTATTGTAACAGGTAGCAATATTAAAAAAAATAAAGGTACAGCCAGAGTTGATACAATTATCATCCTATTTCTTGTATATTCTTTAAGAGTTCTATTCATACTCACTAATATTGGGTTCATCTTGGTATTACCTCAGTTCTTTTTCTGTGAGCTTGAAAAACACATCTTCTAAAGAAGGAACTGTTGTTTCAATACGTGTAGTTTTACACCCAATTTTCCCCAGATTTCTAATCATAACCTCTAAAATTTCTTCAGGTTCTTTACAATAAAACTTGTAACCCTTATTTGTTTCCACTAACTTACCGTTATTAATAGTGTTTTCAAGTGTTCTATAAACTAGATCATTCTTTGTTGATGTTTCTATGCTTATGACATGTAATAATCCAGTTTTTTTTCTTAAAATCTCTGGTTTTTCTTCAATCATCAAAATGCCTTTATCAATAAGCCCTACTTTAGATGCTATTTCCGCATCTTCTCCAATATGGGTGACAAAAAAAACTGTAACTCCTTCTTTTCTTATCTCCTGAATTTTTGACAGAAATTTTTTTCGAGTAGAAGGATCAAGACCTGTTGTTGGTTCATCTAGGATTAAAAGCCTAACCCCAGGAAGGAGCGCAGTTGCTACTTCTAGTTTTTTTCTCATACCGCCGCTATATTGAGAAACTCTTTTATTAGCATCTCTTGCTAGATCCATTCTCTGTAGTAATTCCTTACTCATCTTTCGAGCTTCTTGTTTAGACATTCCTTGAAGTCTAAAAAAATAGAGTAAATTCTCTTCCCCAGTCATTAGTGGACTAGAGAATTTTTCTTGAGGAACATAACCAATCACTTCTTTGACTTTTTTGGCATCTTTAACACTATCAAAGCCAAAAACTTCTATTAACCCGCTCGTAGGTGTATTGGTGCAAGCAATAATAGATGTTAATGTCGTTTTCCCGGAGCCATTTGGGCCCATGAGGGCGTACATTTCCCCTTGATTAACACTTAATGATACTCCTTTCAGAACTTCTGTATCATTATATTTTTTGTGTAAATCATGTATTCTTAACGCTTTCATCATTTTTACATTTCCTAATAATTCTGGATAGAAAGATGAAGCAATTAATATAAAATAGTAGTAATTTCTGCTTTACAGAAATAAGTTCTGTGATGCAGAAAAAGCTAAACGCTTAAATGATAATGAAAGATTTACTGAATTGTGGTTATTTATGGAAGAGATTCAAAAGGTTAATGAGGCACTTCTCATTATAGAAAGGTATTCGAATTACTTAGCTCGGAAAGCATGGGGTAAAACTTTGATTATATGGGGGATCCTGACACCAATAGGGTTAGTATTCTATTTCAATCGTCAAGCATTATCTGCTCTTCTTGAAATTAGTGTAGAAACATTTACACTTTTGGTTTCAGCTATAATGATCCTTATCGGGATAGGATTTACTATATACAACTTCATTTCAGCATCAAGAATACTGAAAACTAAAGAAGATCAGACTGCAGAATCCCCAAAAGAAAGCAGCATGCACGGAATAATGATTGCTTTTGTATGGTTCATATCATTCATTTTTGTTTTTAGTTTTATTCCAGAACCGCTATCAGTGATCTCAACAGTCTGGGCTGCTGGGTTTGCTATTATCATTTCATTTTTAATTTTAAAGAAATATCATGATACCTTCCCAGAACTTATTGTTGTAGGAGTAATATTATTAATATCTTCAATACCATTAGTAGTACTGGTTATGACTGATGTTGAGTTAGCAAGAATAGCAACAGTAATTATTTACTCCGTTAGTTTTCTAGCTGGTGGTTTTTATTCGTTTACAATTGCGACGGACATCCTTAGTGGGAATGAATAATGGCTAATGACAAGGGGATGGAAAGTAACGTCATCCAGTCTTCGCAGATCATTCTTAAGAAAGAAGTTTTTTCTGATCAACCTCGTTTCACAATTATGTTTTTAATGTATCTTAATAAAACAGTTGGATTTACTGAGCTCCAACGTCTGTTAAAACTCACCCCTGGTAATTTAGATCATCATATTAAAAAACTAGAAGGAGTAGGTTACGTTATAATGCGAAAAAAATTTTTGTGGCGACCACTAAATGTTGTTGAGATAACTCCTAAAGGGGCGGAAGCTTTTAGGGATTATGCTTCCAATCTGAAACAGATGTTAAAGGATATCAAATGAAAGATATGCTGAGTAATATTCAAGCTGAATCTTTTAACTATGGTTTTCATTCTGAATAAATAATAACGATATGGGTGACAGAAAAGCTTAAGCTGATAAGCCAAATATTAGGTGACCCAATATCAGGATCAAGATTAACAAAAGGATGTTCCACTAAAATATAAAAGGCCAGTAACATCACTATATTGAAAACAAGTTGGAGATACAGATAGCCCACAACACTTAGGAGTATACTTCGATCTCCCAAGACAAATTCCTCTTTCAAGTTCAGATTTCAGCAGCCAAAACTAACATGAGTTTTCTTTATATATATTTTATCTGCTTTTTTTTCTTAACGCCTTAAAGTCTATATTTGAGATGAGTAGGGGATCTAATCCTATCATTACTCCCTTTTGTTTGCATTATAAATCATAAGAAAACCTAAATATTTTTCAAAACATGTAAAATACGTACCAATACTCTGAGGAAGAAAGAAATGAGGAAATTCAAGCCATTAAACCTTTATTCTGAATGGGTAACAAATAAACTTAATTCATTAACACTAGAGGAAAAAATTGGCCAATTACTTCACCCTAGCATCAATCCTATGACGTCTCCTTCCGAAATAAAGAAACTTCTATTAGATATCGATGTTGGTGGTGTATTTCTTTTTCCTAGCACTGCTGAAAACTTCTCAAAAACGATCACTTTTCTTCAACAACATTCTAAAACGCCTGTCATAATCTCATCAGATTTAGAGAATGGGCCAGGCAATATGATTCAGGGTACAACAGTTTTTCCTGATCTTATGTCACTATCCGCTACTGATGATGAATCGCTTGCTTATGGTATGGGGCGATCTAGTGCTCTCGAAGGACGATCTTATGGAGTTCATTGGGCCTTTGGACCAATTGTTGATGTTAATGCAAACCCAGATAATCCCATAACCAATACTAGAAGCCTTGGTGATAATCCAGACAAAATTAGTCGATTATCTTGTGCTTTGATTCAAGGCATGCAAGAAAACGGTCTATGTGCTACCATTAAGCATTTTCCTGGTGATGGTTTGGACGATAGGGATCCACATATCTGTACAGTTGTTAATCCATTATCACAGGATGATTGGATTAAGATTAGTGGGAAACCATTTCAGGCTGCAATAGATCTTGGGGTGTGGGCAGTGATGATCGGTCACATTGCTCTTCCAGCATTTGAAACAAATAATAATGAAACAAATATCCCAGCACAAGTGAGTAAAGCACTTGTCACTGATTTATTACGTAATAAAATGGGCTTTGATGGACTAATCATTACAGATGCAATTGAGATGGCAGGTTTAACAAGTTATAAACCAATCGAAGAGATTCTGGTTGAAACGATTAATGCTGGATGTGACATGATATTGTTTTCTGAGGTGAAAAGAGACTTTGCTATACTAAAAAAGGCATTTGCAGAAAATAAAATCCTTATAAAACGTATTGATGATGCAGTAAGGAGAGTTCTTTCTTTAAAGGAGGTATTAGGACTGTATAAAGATGTAGAACCAAAAAAAGTTGAAAAAGATGAATTGAATGCCTTTAGACAACTAAGTCAAACAATTGCAGATAAAGCAGTAACATTGGTAAAAAATGATAAAAACCTGATACCGCTTAATCTTAAAAAAAGATCAAAGATTTTGTCCTATCACATTAGAAGTAGTCCCCAAAATAATGTTGATTCATTCGACGAGCTACTTAAAAACGAAGGATATGATATAACAACGAAAACAGAACTTGATGAGAAAACTTTTCCTCTTTTTGATAAATTAAATCAGTATGAATTCATTTTAATAAATATCGTTTTTACTCCAATCTGGGGACTGGGGAGAATCAGAATAGGAGGGACATTCATGCGTAAATTATGGTTTATGATGAATACCCATCGAGAAAGAATGATCATCACATCATTTGGTTCACCATATCTTCTATATGATCTTCCTTGGGCTGATACTTATATTAATGCTTATTCACCCGATATAAATACCCAAAAATCAGTCGTTGATATTCTATTAGGAAGAAAACAAGCTGTAGGAACAAGTCCAGTCGATATTTTTCGTGCAGAGAAAATGAAGAGCTATGAGGCAACAATCTATCAAGAGCTGACAAGAAGTTAATACCCTGATCTCCTCACTGTACCACATTGGAGCTACTAAAGAAGGAGGTGATATTAATTAAACTTGTATCAGATGTCCAAATGGCGTAAACATTAGTTGAATGCCAGTTAGAAACAGAAAGTAAATAGTTTTGATCAATCATTAAATAAAAGCAATCACAACATTGTTTGCAGATGGTTAACGGGAGTTCAGGGATCCGATTTGATTCCTCTTGTAATTGCTTAAGTGACATTTGACATAATCCAGCATCTATCCGTATTCCAGCAGTTTGTAAATCTAGTAAGACAGGTTCAAATTCAAAATAAAGTTTGTAATTAGGAAAACGGATAAGAATCTCCTCCTCAACTTTGGATAACTCATAATGAATTTTATTGACGATATTCTTTTTACCTTTAACTATTAACGCTACAGCTGATGGAATTGAGACAATGGATTCAAATAAAGGAGTCAATCGAAGATTAAGCTCCTTAATAGTGGCCTTCCTTTGATTGAAATCCTTCTCTAACCGTTCTTGAAGAGTATGAAGTCCTTCAGCTAAAGGTACGACCATATAAAGCTTTGGGGTAGAGGTCTGAACCATTATAAGCCCTAGCTGTTCGAGTTCGGTTAATATATTATAAATTCTAGAATCCTTTACTCCTGTTGCTTTACAAAGATCACCAGCTGTGGATTCTTTAATTTTTATTAATTCTAGGTATATCCGTGCTTGAGATAGCGAAAGTCCTACTGTTGTCATCAAGTTTAATAATTTTTCGGAGCTTAAATCTTGTTGTAAAACAGATCTATCAGATTTGATGTTTGTCAAGGTCTTTTCCTTATTCTTTGATTTTTTCTACTAATTACTATTAGTAGTAAAAAGATCGATCTTATTTAGATTTTGTATTCTCACCAAATTCAGATCTAAAGGAGATTTCAATCATCTTATTGTGGTTTATTTGCTGAGATTTATTTCATAATATCAAAGATTTTCATAAAAAGTATTTTTGATGTGTTTAGAAATGAGAAAACGAGAAATTTTTAATAAAATGTTTGCAAGTGAAATTTCCTATGAGGAATACACCAAAAAAAATGATTATCATGTGGAAAGGATGAAAGAAAGTTGGTTTATCTTAGCAAAGGAAGTAAAAAAAATACCTTTGACTCAAATCTCCTCATTAAATGAAAAATTACTTGTCCTTTGCATTGCTGAGAATTGGTGTGGTGACTGTGCAAACGGAGTGCCTGTTATAGCTAGACTTGCTGAAGAATGCAACAACTGGGATTTTAGAATTGTCCCTCGAGATAATTTTACGGAAGAAGTAGAGAGATTCTATACAACTGTTGGAAGAAAAAAAATTCCATTAGTTATCTTTGCTGATGAAGAGGGAGATGAGATAATGCGATGGGTTGAGAGACCCACACGTTGTTATCATTTATTAGGTATGTTACGTGATCAAAACCTTTCAAAGGAAGAATTTCTAGAACAATATAATGCTCTCAATGAATTTAAAAATCCGAGTATCTCTCAAGAAATTCTTCGTGAATTAATTACTGTGGCAGACAAAGCTTCTGCTATAGTACATGTTAACTCACCTGAAAAAAAACCTAAATTGTTGGTTCATTGACCTTCAGGATTCTAATTCAAAGATTTAAGCCAATTAGAACGATTTCTCTAGATAACATCATCGCTCCCTACTTTATTCATTTTTCCATTGCTAGTTAACATCAAATTAGAAGATTTTCCCACTAATAGATAATTCCATTGATATAATCACTAACAAATATATCCATGTCTCCATCGTTGTCAATGTCTACGGTTTTACATATAGTACCTGCATAAGAGTCGTGTATGATGTGACGAACAAAACTATTATTCCCTTTATGTTGCCACCAGTACAATTGTTTTAACTCAAACGACATTCCAATAATATCTATATATCCATTATTATTTATGTCAGAACAATGAACATATCCAGGTTCGAGAGTTTGATTATCTATATTATTTTTTGAAAAATTACCACTACCATTATTTTCAAACCAATTAACTTCATTAATATCACTTGCACACGTAATTATATCTATATCATCATCTTTATCAAAATCACATGCATAAATTCCGTGACCTCCCAAATAACCTGATTCAATATTATGTTGTAGGAAATTGACAGTACCTTGATTTTCTAACCAGAATACATACCCATTAACGGATATTAGTACTATATCAATGTCTTTATCATTATCTAGGTCTGCAGAACACATGTATCTGATCATATTTGGATTATCAGTTAATGTATGTCGAGTAAAACTAAAATTGCCATGATTAATCCATAAGGCAGTAATACTCGTTCTTCGTGCACCAACTATGTCAATAAGGTTATCATCATTACCATCGACAAGAATGATAATAAAACAATCAACTAGGGATTCATTAAGTGTAAACCGTTTAAAATAGGTGTTCCAAGATTTTTGTAATAAAAAATCCCTTCTACACTAGAGGAGGCAATGATATCAATGTCACCATCATTATCAAGATCAGTTCCATGAATACAAGTTGCTTGTTTACAATCATTATCAATAACATGTTCGTGAAAACTTTTATTCCCTTTATTCTCATACCATACAACTTTGTTCTCGTGAAAGATTGTTGCTAAAATATCAGCATCAGTATCCTGGTCTAAATCTATAGTTGACACATAGAGAGGACCATTTAATCCTTTTTGTAGGATATGATCTTCAAATTTAGGAACCATTTCAGATTCACCTGTCTCATTCATTAGGATGAAAGCTGTAACCAAAAATGCTGATAATAGAGAAAATAACATTAAAAGAATAAAGATTTCATTTCTTTTCAACGTCTCCACTAGCGGTTCTACTACTCAAGTGATTATATTTAAGATGAATTTTTAGTGCAATATATCACTTTTTACTGACAAACCTCTAAGAGCTCAGTAAATCCTAATCAATGGTATAATGTTATTCCCTCAATCCCACTCCTATTCCTCATCTAGGTCATGAAATTCAATATCCACAACACTTGTGTATTGATGTTTGAGGTGATTTCTCGTTTAACATACTTTTTCAAATGACTATTCTGGAGGAAGCTTTTATAATAGATAAATTCGTTATATCACGAAAAAAATTAGCTGGTATCTATGGAACCGAACGAGTCACAACGCCTGATGAGCAAAAGGATAATCCAAGTGTGTCAGGAAGAGCTTCCAAATCAACACCAGAGAAAATACTATAGATTTCGGTATTCTAGCCAGTTTTACGGTGGAATTGTCACTGCTGATGTGGTTGGGTGTAACTTGCGATGTGTTTATTGCTGGTCACAGAAGACCGCGTGGCATCCACGAAAGGGGGCGTGGTACTCTGCTAATCAAGTAGTCAAAGCATTATTGGAACTCGCTAAGAAACATAAGTGTCACCGTATGCGCCTTAGTGGAGGTGAACCCACTCTGTGTAAAGAGCATTTGTTAGCGGTGCTGCAGCAAATACCAGACGATATTCTGTTTATCTTAGAGACGAATGGCACTCTACTCTCTGGTTCCTCCTATATCCAGGAACTTGAAGGTGTACCATATCCCCCTTATGTACGGGTCAGTTTAAAAGCAGGGCGTTCCCTTTTTACGAAGGTGACTGGAGCGCCCATTGACCTTTTCAATGCCCAGCTCCACACCATCAAATTATTACAACAATCCACATTGCGATTTAACGTTGCAATCATGGCGGAGTTCTTTACTTCATTGGAGATTAGCGAACTGAAGACGGTAATAACACCAAAACAATTGGAAATTGAACAATTAATTCTGTACCCCTTTATAAGGGAAAAATTGAAGGCGCGAGGACTTATCTAATATCTCTGCATATGTATATCTCTCTTTCATTTAATACTACTCTGAAACATTTTTGCATTAAAGCAAGCGTTTTTAGAGAAAAAATAATTAAAACTTCATTAGGCGATGATAAGACTGAATTCTGATTCCATGAATAATCGAAGTAAAAAACAACTAAACCAAATAATCCAAGAAATGGACTCGAAGAATCCTTGTGAGAGAGCAGAAGCAATCAAGCGTCTTGGACAAATGAACCTTCTAATTAAAGATCTTCCAGTTATAATTCACTCCAAACTAGAAGAAGCGTTATTTGACCCAGTAGCTGAAGTTCGTTGCGAAACAGTTATGGCTCTGGCATTCTTGGAAGGTAAGATTGCTATCCCAATTATAGAACCACTACTAGATGACCCAGAATTATCTGTACGTAGTAACACAATAGCTGCCTTAAGTTTTATCGGAATTACCAGCCAAATTATTACCAAAAAAATGATGAATTTTCTAAATGCACCCGAACCAGAATTTCGTGATCGGTGTGCTCGCGCCTGCGGACGATTGAAAATAATTCAAGCAAAAAAAATGCTATTAGAACTTGCTAGAACAGATTCTTCCCCAGCTGTAAGAACTGGCGCAGTTGTTGGCTTGGGTTTACTAGAGGACGGGGATCCTCAACTGAAAATGGAACTTCGCCAGATGTTATCAGCAGAAACTTCTAGCCCTGTTATTTCTGCAATCCATGAAACACTCACTTTGATTAAAATCGCTACTGCAAGAGATAATCTTCAACTATAAGAAGTAATTATAAAATTAATGGGCTTGTATAAAGAGAAACTACGGAACCCATGTGGCTTTCAGGAGACCAGTCGACTGAAGGCCCACTCTCCAATTCCTTAACTCTTCTTACTCACCCATTCCTCTGGTTTGAACCAGTCAGCACTCCGTTTCTCTTCCAATAACTCATCCCGAAAATCGGGGAAATAATATGTAACGCCTCCCATGATTTTCTCGATACTGATAAGACCTGGGGTCTCTGATAACCAGTTCTGAATTTTTTCGACTTCATTGTAAGAAGAGCAAAGAAATCCCAAGAGTAAGATGGGTTTCTCTTCCACTCTCCAAGTGTTCGTACGCCAGTACGAAGGTAAAGCCTCTAATTCTCGAGATAGTTCCTCATGCAAGGGTTCGGTGAAGATTGTCAATTTTAAACTAAAAATGGTCCATGTCTCCTTCGCAGTCTTCGCAGGGTTTATATGAATGGTTTCCTGGATAAGGTGATTATCACGCATATATTGTAACCGTTCTACTAACGTTTCTACAGCAATATTAGTTCTTGTAGACAGATCAATAAGGCTTAATCGCCCCTGTTCTCGAAGATGGCAGAGTATCAACCAATCGATGTCCTGTAAAGTATAGATATCCTTTGTGGGTTTTTTTTGAGCTCTTAATGGTTGGACTTGAAATGCCCTGATATCCTCAAAGGAGCCCACTTTTTGGAAGTATTTCACTACTGAAAACAATTCGCTGAGAGTCCGATAATGTATGAGGGCAAATCCTTCTATATTTTGCCCGATAGAGAGGAACTCAACAGTTGGGTGAATTCCTAAAGAATTGATACGTGCTAAATCTATTGGTTTGCTAGACCGGAAGAATATAATAGCTTGTTTAGCCCCAAAGAGAATGGGTTGCGGAACAACAGTGAATTTAAGTATAATGTGATCTCTTACTAATTGTTGAGTTCGAGAACCAACTTCATCAATAGGGATATTAAGAATATTCGACAATTCAGTAAAAGCAATGCGGCAATTTCTCTCCAATTCAAAGAGAAGAGACTTGTCCACTAAATCCATTTACTAGCTTCCATAATTTTAAGATTAATTATCAAAATGATAAATTTTCACTGCCATAATAATGTTTCCATTAGAGTTAAAGATTTCTTTCTATTAATTCTGAAATTAGAATATTGACATATGATGATCTTACTGGTCATTCCCCTTTTATTCGCCTGTTGGCAGTAACAAATAATTTTTGTCTGAAGTGTGGAAAGACAGTAGGGAGTGCTCAAGCAGAAAGTTATTTCACCTTTATTTTGGTTTGTTCATTTCCTAGATTGGTGAATTCAGGAAAAGAATAATATTAATTTCTTGGATATTTTTTCTGAACTGTCACATAACGTTGGTATTACACACGAACCTCCGTATATTCCTATAATCGCGTATTTGAATGTTGTAGCTGTTCGATTCTGAATTCCTAAATTCTTTACGAATTGGTTTTTATAATTAACCCAATACACATAAACATTTTTTATAAAAATGTGTATTGGGTGTCTTTTTGACTTAACAAGTGAGAAAGAATGACTCTGATAGGAGAATGAAGGACGATTATAATGAATGATTTGACTGAATTCTTTTTTTAGGTATCCACAATTGCAAACTAACTTGATTTATTAATAGGAATTTAATTTTACACTAGTTTGAACAATATCGATGAACTCCGAGGAGGATAATTCATTGACTATTTTACGACCAAAAGTTGAATTGTTAACAAATGAATACAAAAAAAAGATCTATCAAGAAGCAAAAGATATTCTTCAAACTCTAGGAGTCGAGATTGAAAACTATGAAGCACGAAAATTGTTACAAGAGGAAGGAGTTGAATATGAGAATTCAAGATACTTTATTCCTGATGATTTAATTGAAAAATTACGGCATTATGCTCCTTCAGAAATCAGATTATTCGATAGAGAAGAGAAGGAGGTAATTCAGCTATCACAAGATCATATTCATTTTGATCCTGGATCAGCTGCAATTTTTGTCCAAGATTTAAACTCAGGAGTTATAAGAGAAGCATTATCATCAGATTACATTAAGTTTTCAAAGATTGTTGACCATCTACCAAATCTTGAGGCACACTCAACAGCTATTGTTTATTCAGATGTCCCTAATGATGCGCAAGATTGGCATCGTTTATATCTGGGCCTCCTTAACTGTTCCAAACCAATTGATACAGGAACTTTTCGAACTGAAAGTTTTGCGATAATGCGGGACTTGTTGGAAATGACCAGAACTTCGAGCGATAAATTAGCGGAAAAACCATTGGCAATCTTTGATGCCTGTCCAAGTCCTCCGCTTATGTGGTCAAACCTCACAACCCAAAGTGTGATTGATGCAGCCAGAAGTGGGATTCCTTCGGAGTTTGTAAGTATGCCTCTTGCTGGTTCTACCGCTCCTATTACATTAATTGGATGTGTCACCCAACATACTGCGGAAAGTTTAGCTGGTCTTGTTATTGCTCAATTGGCAAAACGAAACGCACCTATCATTTGGGGTGGGTCTCCTACTGTATTTGATATGAAATATGGAACGACTCCGATGGGTGCCATTGAAACAATGATGATTAATATTGCAGATGCTCAAATAGGAAAGTTTTTAAATCTCCCTACACACGCTTATATGAATTTGTCTGATTCCAAAGTCCCCGATGCTCAAGCTGGTTTCGAAGGAGGTATGGGAGCCCTGTTAGCTGGGCTTGCTGGAATTAATATGATAGCTGGACCAGGTATGTTAGATTTTGAATCGACACAGAGTTTTGAAAAACTCATTATTGATAATGAAATTGCAGGGATGGTTAAACGCTTCACACAAGGAATAATTGATTATGGTGAACCTTTTGCCCAATCTATCCTCAAAGACTACGATAGTAATGTTTCTCTATTGTCTCACCCTACAACATTAGACTTATTTCGAAAGGAGCTCTATCTTCCATTCATCGTTGATGGGTTCCAAGTGATAAATAGAGAAACCCGTGACTTGTGGAAATTAAGCGGTGAAAGGTCAGCACGACAGAGAGCAAAAGAAATCGCTATTAAACTCAGCGAACGATCACCTAAACACCCTATAGATGATACGCTCAAAAAAGACTTAGATCGGATCGCTAAGAATAATTTAAAGTGAGGTTTGAATGAATTAATTGTAGCAATTGATTTTGATTTCAGATGAATGGTATTCGCAGCTAACATCTTCAAGTATCATCTTGATCAATATGCTTATAAGATTGGAGAGCGTGTTAATTACTCATTAAATCTAATTGCATTTAGTAAAATTACTAGTTCATATGCCGAGGGAGATTTTTTCTTCCAACATAACCTTAAATCGGTTACTTTTTTTGAAAAGAATTTGTATGGATTTAATAAGAATAACATTTTAATATCGCCTTTAAGCTCAAAAATTTATTGAGGATTTGAGTTCTACAATTAATTACGAATGATTTTGAATAAGTTCTTTTTCACTGAAATTTGTTATTTAAATTGGTGATAACAAGTTGCGAACAAAACAACTGAAATATGAAATTTTAGACAAAATACCACCGTATTCAGGAACAATTTTCTTGACTATATCGTTAATTGTTATATATATTACAACTATGCTACTATTTCCGTATGATCTCTTTATCCAATCTTCTGAAGTCTTTCAGCTATATGGCGAGAATGAAAAGGTTCTGCAAGGGGAATTTTATCGGCTATTTAGTGCAATTTTCATTCATGCAAATATTGTTCATCTTGCCTCAAACGTCTTATTTTTAGTTATCTTCGGAATCAGGTTAGAAGAATTAAGATCGGCTTCATTTCTAGTTTTGGGATTTATTTTTTGTGGATTTGTCGGTAATGTGGGATCACTCCTCTGGTTCTTACTATCAATTCCTATGAATTCTGTTGGATCATCAGGAGCAATTTTTGGACTTCTAGGAATAATTTACTATCTCTTACGGGGTGAATCGAGACATGAAAGACGGAAATCTCTTTATTTGCTTCTTATTTTCTTTCTCATTACTATAGGTCAGGATACTAATTTCATCTCCCATCTGTTTGGGTTACTGGGGGGGATTTTCTTTGGTTGGCTAGATGTTAGTTATTTTTCCAGAAAATAATCTTAGGTATTCAAAAGCAATACCATAATTGCCAAATCGAATACATTGTTCCTTTCAGCAATGGTCTAGAAATTGTGCAACCAATAAATTAGGAAAAACGATTCTGGCTTGAAATTTTATCTAGTAGACAGATGTACGATCTCTGAGTATCGAAAACAATCGATTAAATGGTCATTTACCATACCAATAGTTTGCATATAGGCATAACAAATGGTTGGGCCAACAAAGTTGAACCCTCGTTTTTTCAGGTCTTTACTCATGATAGTAGATAATTCTGTTGAGGCTGGAATATCTGCAAGCTGCTTAAACTGATTATCAATAGGTTGATAATTAACAAATTGCCATATGTATTGATCAAAAGAGCCAAATTCTTTTTGAATAATAATAGCCTGTTGCGCGTTATTTATTGCGCTCTTAACCTTTAGACGGTTCCGAATGATGTCCGGATTTTGAACTAATCTCTCAAAATCCTCTTCAGAAAAGAGAGCTACTTTCTGAATATCAAAGTTAGCAAACGCTTTACGATACCCCTCTCGTCGAGTTAAAATGGTTGACCAGGTTAAGCCAGCCTGAGCACCTTCAAGAATGAGGAACTCATATAGTTCATTATCATCGTGGATGGGGACACCCCACTCTTTATCATGATACTCAACCATTAAAGGATCTGAACCAACCCAAGCACATCGTTCAATCTTCTGAGGCATTTAACCTACCACAATATATTGTTCAATACTTCTGTAAGTCTACCTATACCTTTTATTAATGCAATGAAATCGAATTAGGCAATTATAAAGGTAATTAAGAGTAGTACCAAAATTTGTTTCGTCTTTAAATATTTTTTTTCTTGAATTACAATATAACAAGGGAAGTAATAAAGCCAAGTCTACGGTGTAGCTAGCTTATACAACAAAAAGAAACCAATCAGCTCGAGTAAAGGGATATAATCAAGGCTTTTCTTCCAGTGCTTTCGTAAGTTTATCCAAGTGTAAAGGATAAATCCCATTGTTAGTGTCA
This sequence comes from Candidatus Hodarchaeota archaeon, assembly GCA_029856365.1. Taxonomy (GTDB): domain Archaea; phylum Asgardarchaeota; class Heimdallarchaeia; order Hodarchaeales; family Hodarchaeaceae; genus Hodarchaeum. Next base: position 122 of record JAHQWW010000015.1, on the reverse strand, counting down.
ATAGGAAGGAAGATGGTAAAAGCCCTGGTAGGTACAATGGATTCTCTGGCTTAACAGAATAATTCAAGTTTCACATGATTCTTACTCATCCTAGCTAATTCTCCTTGTTTTTTTGCAGATCT
>JAHQWW010000110.1 GCA_029856365.1 Candidatus Hodarchaeota archaeon | reverse complement strand
TACAAGAGTAAAAGAATTATTTAAGTACAGAACATTTAATCAATATATGAAACAACATGTAGAAGAACATGATATACTTTGCATTGGATCTCCCGTTTATGCCCATCACCTGCATTATAATGTCCAAGATATCATTAAATCCCTCCCTCCACCACGTAACGGATGGGGACGTTTTGCAATTCCATTTATAACTTATGGGGGAATAAATTCGGGTGTTGCTCTCCAAGAAGCAGGAAATCTCTTGAAGAAAACAGGTCGAATACCTATCGCCGGAATGAAGATCAATTCTCAACACTCATTGACAAAGTTACCCCAAATTACAGTGAAGGTAAATGAGGGTATGCCTGGAGAAGAAATCAGTCATTTGATTGAAGAAATATCAAATAAAATTCTGAATGGAGTGGAGTATGTGGATGTTTCCAAAAAATTCTGTTATCAGAAATTATTAGTCCAAATTAAAGCTAAAACAATTTTTCGGGAAAAACTTTGGCAAAACCACTTTTACCCCAAACTAGTGATAGACTACGAAAAATGTATCCACTGTGGGAAGTGTTCTGCCAATTGTCCTGTTCAAAGGATTGAAATGATTGATAAGAGACCAACTATTTCTGAGGGAAGCCCAAGTTGTATTCATTGTGGTTCCTGTGTCTCTCATTGCCCAAGTAATGCAATAACCTTTGCTACAAATTGGAATAGGTGGAATCACCTTCTTTCAAACGCTGCTGCTGGTCATGGCCCTCTTCCTAGCAATGAAGAACCTAAATCAGCGGTCTATGGTCAAGTAATTTCATAGAGGGCTTAAGGATGCGATTGAGAAAGTGCTTAAGATTACTATGTCCAATTAGTATTCTTTGTTCATTAGTTGGATTCACATTCTCATTATTGAGTTTACCGACTACTCTTCTAGTAGTTTTTCTATCAAGTACTCTTTGGCTATTCGAATACTTCCTTTTTGAGAAAAATTCTATTCCTGAAATTTCTAATTTTACCTTGGATCTTGAGATCGTCAGAAACCTAGCTACATCAGAACAGAGGCAGCTTCCGACTCATTTAAATAGTTTGATAGTAGCAGAGGGGGAAATTCCAGACTGGATTGTTGTTGCAGGAGGGGCCCCTCATAATTTTCACATTTCTTTTACATCATTTCAGGTAGTATATAAAGATAAAACTATTATCATTGAATGTCCTTTCAATAAAGCGTTATATGACAAGTTCTGCCGTTTTAAACTCTTGGGGATTAAGGGGAATGCTTTTTATGAGAAGAATTTCAATATTATGCAGAAAGCATTACTGGAAGCTGATTTCATCCTTGTAACTCATGAATATTGGGATCATATAGGCGGAATTGCTCAATCACCTTATATTAATGAACTTATGAGGAAAGCTGTCTTAACCTCTGAACAAATATCTGGTCATACAATTAAGATGGCCAATTTTCCACAAGATGTATTGGATGATTATATTCCATTCGAATATGATCAGTATCATGTTCTTGTTCCAGGGATTGTGTTAATCAAAGCTCCTGGCCATAGTTATGGTTCCCAAATGATTTATGTTCAATTGAAAAATGGAGAAGAATTTCTATTCATTGGTGACATTGCCTGGAATCTAATCAATATTAAACACCTTACCAATCATTCAAGGATAGGTATGTTAATCAGATATGAAAACGGAGGACTCTTAGGTCACCAACTAAGATGGCTTTTCGATAATATCTGGAATAACCCAGAAGAGTCAATTAATCTAGTTGCATCTCATGATCTTAAGCAACTGGAGTATTATCGCCGAAGTGGTTTGATTGGTGATCAATTTGCATGAGTATTAGTTTTCCCTATTACTGTTCAGATATAAAAGATTCATCTCGCTGGAATAAAGTCATATTTACCTCTGTATATATTTTTCATAGTTTAACCAACCTCTTAGGACATCTTCACAAACCATAGAATAAAAAGTGTATTTTTGGCAGCTAGAAATCATCCTCCCTGCATACAAAGCCCTCAAGAAGTCTAAAGAATGATAGTTTCAGATCTTTTAAAATACGAAAAACTGGGAAATGGAGTAATTATAAAATATGACGGGAGATTAGTTTTTGTAATTGGAAAAAAGGACTATTGGAAAAAAACCAATGATACTTGGATAATTACATTCACTAACACAGGAGGTCATGTTGAAATAGGAGAAACAATAATAGAGGCTACTCACAGAGAGTTAAATGAGGAATTGGGATGTGAAGTGGAGCTTCAATCGTCTAATCAAACATTGTACTGCGAATTAGAAGCTCCTAAATTCGAGTGTTATGTACTAGAGGACGAGATCACCCCCATTCTTATCTATAATTCATACAAACTGCAAATGACCGTTTGTGTATATCTTGGACATCTCTCTTCTCCTCCTACTCCAATGATGGAAGTTCCTGCTCTCCTGCATATATTACCACATTTAGTTCAGGGAGGCAAATTACGAGATTTATTGAACAGTGGTTGTCTGATTCAAGAGCAAGAGGAATATAACATTCCTAGGAGCGCTATAATGGTACCATTTGGTTCTGTTAAACTAATTGCAGAACATTGGAAAGCATTTACGCAATTATCGTGTTTTCAGAATTATATTTTCTAATTATTGCAAGATAAAGAAATATTAGATTAAGGTATAAATTCGTATTTACACCTGCTATTAGAGATATTAAACAAAGTATGATAATATATTTTGAATGCCTCAAAAAAGCGTTATTTATGGGGAAAGTGTAAAAACTTAACAATTATATGGCTTAATCATTTGATTATTTCGATGAATGTGATATGGGAAAAATAATGAAACATAAAGAAGAATATTTTACCACGTATGATGGCCTCAATTTATACTATCAAGTATGGCAACCAGAGGGAAAACCAAAAGCCATTATTCAAATTGCTCATGGATTGGCAGAACATAGTTCTCGCTATATGAATGTGGTTAATTTTTTAGTTCCAAATGGTTTTATCATCTATTGCAATGATCTCCGAGGCCATGGAAAATCAGAGGGTGCAAGGGGTTATGTGAATAGTTTTAATGACTACTCTGAGGATGCAAAGAGATTTACTCAGCTTATCAAAGAACAGCAGGGAGATATCCCACTTTTCCTGTTAGGACACTCAATGGGGGTTATAATTGCTGTTGACTATGCGATAAGATATCCAGATGAATTGATTGGAGTTGTTTTTTCAGGATTTGGTTACCCCGCTACAAGTAAGGTTAATCCATTACTTGTTTTAATTTCAGGAATTCTTTCAAGGATTAGGCCGAAAGGAAAGATTAATACTAACTTAGCTGATGATGTTTCTAGTGATCCAAAAGTCGTTGAAGCCTACAAGAACGATCCATTGATATTTACATTCATAACGTATCGTCTTGGAGCAGAATATTTGAATATCACTAAAAAGCTACCTGAATCTTTGTCAAAAATTCAGCTTCCTATTTTAGTTCAATCAGGAGAACTCGATAAACTCACTCTTGACACGTCTGAGCTGTTTTCGTACATAACAGCCACTGATAAACAGCTAAAACAATATAAGGGACTATATCACGAAGTTTACAATGAACCAGAGCCTGCGCGTAACCAAGTATTAACAGATTTAAAGGAATGGCTTGAAAACCATATATAAGCTTATTAAAATTACAATTCAAATTTTCGAGACCCTGAAGAGACAATAAAGTATCTATCCTTATAGTAACATTTTTTTGGCCTCTTTAAGGATACAATTAAGGTCTTCTTCTAGATTGGGATCCAAAGCTTCTACTTTATGCTTCGTAAGAATTTCTTTAGCATTTTTTTCTGCTCTACTAACTAAATCAGCTGCACCTTCAACTTTCCATGTATTATACGAATTTCGGTTTGGGAGTTCAGATAATAACCATTCTTCCCTAATAATTTGGCTTGTTTTTGGATGGAAAAGAAATGTTTGACCAATACCAATATCTTCAATCATTTCCACGCCTAAATGGAAATCATCTACAATAATTCCTTGGACACCTCGTCTAAGGTGAGCAATGATTTCATCATCAATAACAATTTGTGCGGGAGAAGATATTAACCCGCTACCGAGGCCTCCAACACCTGAAATCATATCTGCACCAGCAGCTAGCGACATCATCCAGATATAACATTTCTCATAGGCTACTTGGGGATTAATGCACTGAGAATCACTTACTCCCCAACCCGCATTAACAAGGAGGCCGTATTTTTCTTTACATAATTGAGTGGCTGCTGCTTGGAGCAATCCAACTTCGGGTGGACCTGAATTAAAAATCCCAAAACGTGGATTCGAAAGACAAGGCCTCACAAAGACAAACTGGGATAATCCAGGCTTTTTTATCTGTCCCATAATGAGTCCCATTAGTATTTCAGCTACGAACAAAGTTAATGTCCCTGCTAGAGAGGCTGGAGCTGTTGATCCCGCTTGTGGCATCGAACCAACATCACAGGATGATCCAAGCTCAATTCCTTGCCAATAGGTATCTAATTGGTCAAATGGAAATTGTAATGGACTTGTAGCAGTAACACCAACACCTAAACTATATTCTGATATATCACGATCCCCAAGGAGAGTAATGAGCATCTGCATGACATAAGGAAAACCTTCCTTCAAAGCAATTCCTGCTGGATCGACTGGTTTCGTCGTATTTTCTATCAGTGTTTTTGTAATTATTACACTTTGTAATGTAGGAGGAACATCATAAGGAACCACAGGATCGATTACTCCATCGATATTGGGGAGAAAATCACAAATTTTTGTGAGATCTGCCAGATCTGATAATTTGGCTTCTCGGTAAAGTCTTGATTCTAGATCGATAATGTGTGTCATGCCTTCAGGTGTATGGGTTTTAGCTGCCCCTTGCCCTATAATCCAATCTTTTTGGGGATCTCTGGCTGCATATTTAATTGAGTGACCACAGGATTCAAGTGAGGAGTTAACAATGTCTTCATCAGTTATAAACACCTTTGAAGTTTTGAAATCGACTTTTACTCCGTTTTTCGATAAGAGATCTAGCCATTTCTTATCTTGAATCTCACAACCGACGGTTTTTAGTACATTTAGTGCGGCCACATGAATTGAATCTTGTTGTTGTTGTGTTAAAATAGACAATTTTAGCATAAATAATCCAAGAATTCTGTGGTATTTAAAAAATTTCCAATGGGTCAGCTTTTTTCTAACATTTTTGTAGATATTAACAAACCTACTCCTATAAAAACCACTTACAGGAATTGTTTATAATCCATTGTTTTTTGGGATAGAAAGAACTTTTAGATACCATTAACATTAATGATACGAATAAGCTGGAGTTTCTTGATCGAAATAAGTAAGAAAAATGGTGGGTAGAATGAAATTAGCAATAATTGGATCAGGTATTGGGGGATGTTCTGCTGCATATTTTGTTAAAGAATTAATCCCTGATGATATGAATATTACAATCTTTGAAGCCAATGATCGTATTGGTGGCCGTTTACTTGCACGAAAAATCGAACCAGTAATGATTGAACTTGGGGGAACCTTTTTTCATACAATTAATCAAAATATCCTAGAATTTGTGAGAAAGTTTTCCTTAGAGACAGAAAAATTCGTTCTACCAGTCATAGGAGTGTGGGATGGATCCAAATTCATATATAAATCAAATAAATCTCCTTTAGTGACTAACCTAAGATTATTGTTTCGCTATCGATTGAGTGCCCTCAGGCTTCATTATTTACTAAAAAAATCGAAGAGGGAAATTTTAAAGCTCTACACGAACAACCATTTTGAATTCGCTTACAAAACATGTGAAGAATTGCTAAACATTCCTTTTATTGTAGCTCTGAAATTAAAAACATTAGAAAATGTTCTCCTAGAGAATGGTGTGTCATCTAAGTTAATCAAAGAAATTCTAGAACCAGGAGTACGATACATTTACCATCAGAATATTGATATTGGTGGTTTTGCGGGTATTACTACAATTATTGCTTCCGATGGAACACCACTTTACAAATTAAAAAATGGGAATGTTCAATTTAATAACAAACTTATAAAATCTGCAGATGCCGACGTGAAACTAAAATATAAAATAACAAAGATAATCAAAACAGATCAAGGAACTTACAATCTAACAAATCAGAAAGGGAGTTCAGAGGAGTTTGATGCGGTGATTCTAGCTGCTCCATTTGAACAACTCAAAATAGAGTTTACAAATATCACATTACCAGAAATGACATATCGAAAATATCAGAAGGTTTACATCAAACTTATCACGGGCTTACTTAATCCACAATATTTTGGATTACAAAACATTACTGATATTCCTGAATTGTTATTAACAACTGCAGATTTCAAAGGTCCATTTGATAATTTAGAAACATTAGGAAAAACAGAAAATGGTCTGTACATCTATAATCTATTTGCTACCAATCCAATAACTGACGATCTAGTACAACAAATGTTTTTAGAACGAATAATAGAAGAAGATTATGTTTGGGAATTTGCACATCCTATAGCGAAGCCATTCAGAGAATTTCAACCATTTATTTTAGATATGAGGCTGTTTAATATTAATACCATAGAATCAATCGCATCAACACTGGAAACAGCGATAGTAGCAGCAAAGAATGTAGCGTTACTGTTGAAAATAGCTCTAGCAAAAAACTCATAGAAATAGATTAATGATAAAATCATCCTCATTACAAGATCGATCAGGTTGTAATTATTTGTTAGCCAATCTATTTTCCCAAGTTTTTATGATCTTATCCAAAGGAGTTCCTACAACTTGAATTAGGTGGTAATCCGATTCTCCAATCCCCCTTTCTGATGCGTGCTTAAGATATGATATTTCGAGCGGATTCAGTCCAGCTATCTTAGTCGCAATGTAATCAAGTGCTAGAGGATCCTTACCAGCAAGTATTGTATTGAGTTCTAGGGGCTTTGCTCCCTCTGAAAATTTTTTTCCATAACCTGCCACAATACCGTCTATTACGGTTAAGGATGGCTGTATCACCGTATTCAAATCCACAATGCTTTCAGCAAATTTCTTGTGGATCCTCTGCTTTTCACCCCTTGGACCAAACCATGGACCTTTTCTTTCGGGTGTCAAATATTCATTAGATAACTTAATGGGAAAATCCAGAGATGAAGTTTGTGAGTATTCTCCCTTTCCAGGAACAGTACCCAAGAGATTCTTGATAGCTAGGCTTGCCCAGGGGTATGAATATAACTTAAGTTTGGGCACATTTATTAGAACATCGCTCTCAAGTATGACATCTGGAACATTCAACACATCGATAGCTTTACCATTTGGGACATCCACCAATCTAGTTTGACTCTCATTTAAGTCTAGGAGCTCGACGTTATATTTCTGTGCCAGGTCAGTGTATCCGCATCTTTCAAATGCAATTTTGGTATCTACTCCACCTGATCCCTCGGCAATAGTAATTTTTGACGGATCTACGCGTTTACACAACTCTACGATAGCTTGGACAACTCGTGGATCAGTTGTTACCCCCGTGTCTGAGGGGAGATCTACAACCAAGTTTGGTTTGATAATTACTTTATCTCGAGGATTTAAAAACCTCTCAATCCCTCCAAGAAGACTAATTACCTTTTGAACTGCGAATTCAACATTCTCATTTTGGACAACAGAAACAATTACCATCTTCTTACAACTACACCTTATTTTAAAATTGTGTTTTATTGTTAATTTTAATTCTAATACGCGCTATGTTTGTTTAAGGAGCTTATTCTTGCCTTAATTTTTCTACTCCCCCACACTTCCTTGATGGATCCTGTGTATGAGATACGGTAGAGCTAAAAGAATAAATGTAGGCCGCATTTTTATCTGATCCAAGCCAATTACCGCTGTCATAAGACCAAAATCAATGGGAATCAGGTTTTGTACAAAAACTATTATTATCCCAGTGCCTAAAATGACTATTATTAATGTTATACCATTTTTTAGTCGTTTCGGATCTTTTTTACTATCATATATCATCCAAAAAGGAATTATAAACCAAGGGAAAACGAGATAAAGGGAAAAAATTAATAGAGAATTTATGAGGAAAAGAAAACCCAATGTTGTAATGATAAAAATGATTTCAGATATTTGTATTGTAGATCGTTTAGAAATGGATCGAATAGCGAATATACTTGTACAAAACAAAACTAGGGAAATCAGAGAGAAAAAAATCGGATTATATATAATGTCACCAATAATTGAGGATATTCTGTAATAAATATATGATTCTGGTAATAAAAGTGGAAACCCATAAGCTGTAAAGAATGCAACCTCTTCAGTGTTAATGAAATGTGTGGCAAAAATACCCAAAGCAGGAATAGTGACAGCAATTGGTAATACTGAGAAACACAAAAGAAAACCAATGCATCGTTCTTCTAGACGTGATGCAGGAGTATTATTATTAGTATTAAATTTATCTTTCTCTGATTTACTATTTATTACGCCTTCTGATATTCTATCATAAAAATAAAATATATAATAAATGATTATTGAGATTCCTAGAATTATTAATCCTAGTTCTATATACGTTTCCGTACGAGGTAATGTTATTGGGTGGGTTAGTGTGTCTAGCCAAGAGAAGATGCTATAACCAAGGATAGGTGTTAGCGCTAGAGGCATGAAATCGAAATATTTTGTTTCTGTCTGTATAAAATAGAAATATATAGTCATTATTAAAAATATTAGAAAAATAAATGGGATTACTATAGTGTTCGTATCTGTTTGAAAATAGCAAATGAGATGAACCCTTCTTAATGTGCTTTTGCCATATGAATCATAACTAATCACTTTTTGGAAAGGGAAAATCAATTGAAGAATTAATGACACTAAAAATTGAAGTTTGTTATAATGACGAATTTTTTCGCGATTTAAACTAAAGAATTCGGAAAGATTCATTTTTCTTTCTCCATAAAAAGATATGAACTGAAAATAGGCCACAGCCAAATTAATATGAAAATCAGTGAAAAAAGAAGGATAAAGAGTACAGTACTCCAATTGAATGCATTTCTGACTGAAGCAATATCATTACGGTGTGTAGTAAAGTAGAATGTCGTATTAGTACTGTTTACGATAGGCCAAATTACATTCCAATTCATCCCTGCAATGATTTTTGTTGATCCAGTTATTTTTGCGTTGGTTCCTTGATCTTCAATGTTAACTTTTCCAATGTAAAACATATTGTTAGGTGAGGTATAAATCAAATAAAGGGTTGATCTAATAACAGTAATTCTTTCTAGATCATATTCAGTCAAGGTAATTGGTATTTGTTCCCAATTTGTACCATCAAAGATGAGTAGATGATTTATATTAACCCCTCTCTCTAGAAAAATTAATTGATGATTGAATGTGACTCCTCCCCAATAAATTTGATAATTAGTTTCAGGTTGGTAAACGTGAGTCTGTATGATTGTAGTTGTACTCTCATTAAAAGTCCAGATTCTAATGTATATAATATGACCCCCAGAATCTTCTTCGATTACCCAGAATTTGATATCATCATCAAGATACACCCCGAAATAAGTACTTCGGAGATCTGTGCTATTGATTTGTACTACCTTACTCCAACTCATTCCTCCATTATCCGATAAACTCATTATAACGTTAATTTTGTCAATCCACGTATCATTCACTAATTGTGAAGTGGATACCACTCCAAAAAGTGCAATTGAATCATTTTCTAATAATATAAAATCAAAATTCCTTAAATTTCCCTCTATTTCTGAAAAAATTTCGTCTAAAGAAATAAAATTGAACCATTGATTGTGATCATTAGTGGATCCGAAAAAGAATAAGTCTTCTAGTCCCTCTGTCATCACATGCCAAATCCCATAATATATTGCGTCTTTGGTTTGAATAATTTTAAGTGGATAAGTGTGTAATATCGGCTCCATTGGAGTAGTATGTTCTGAGAAATCCACATGAGTCTCCATGGGTTCTGTCCAGAACAGATCATAGGAAAAAAGATTGTTCACAATGATACTTCCAAGAATTAAAAAAAGGAAGAGATTTAAGCCATGTTGAGAGGTAATTTTCATTTTAAATCCCATTGTGTTAATCCAACTATTATTTTATTTTCTAATTCTTCTTTTGGTATAGAATACAGTGATAGGGGAAATTAAAAGAAGAATGGGTAGTATTTCAAGATAAGTGAACACTGATGAAATATTCGACTGCGAGGTGGACATAGAATATGAAACAGTGCTATTTTCAGACCCAGTAGTTGTATCTGTTGCAGGAAGTGAACTGGTTGTAGTAGAGGGTGTATCGGTGTTAGTTATAATAATCAATGGACTATCTGGAAGGAGAGAACCCAATAATCCTTTGTTCCAGTAAGTTAAACTACTATCCATAATCCCAAAACCAGCACAAAACTCCCAGTAGGTCCACCCCCACATTTCGGGATGTGATTCAGCCTTTGTACGTACATAAGTGGTCCATCTAATTCGACTATTCGTAAAAGCGTATTGATATACACCAAATTCTCCTAAAAATAACCTTTTGTTGTTTGCTTTAGCCCAATTAATTGCAATGTCAAATTCATAATTAATAGCATCTTTTTCAGATTGAGATCCATTCCAATTTTTACCTAACCATGCATTACTTCCAGAGACCCATTCGGCACCTTGGTGTGTAAATTCGAAAGGAGAGTAGAAGTGGAACGTGACTACTATGTTGGAATCATTTTGAGGAAGTATGAGTTCATTCAGCGCCCATACATTATTCCAATCCGTCGGGCCAACGATCAGTGTTCTATTAGGATTGGCTATACGAATAATATCAATTGCTTCTTGCAAGTATTGGTTCCAAAGTGTATTAGTCAAATTGCCGTATGGTTCATTTAATATTTCGAAAATTAAATTATTTGAATAGTTCTGATAATGTTGGGAAATTTGTTGCCATAAAACAAGTAATCGGTCCTTATGACTTTCAGGATGATCCATTAGCTCATTATAATGATGAATATTAATAATAATGGACAGATTTTGCGTAAAACCTTGATTAATTACCCAATCTACACGATCAAAGAAAGAATCATTAATAGTATAAGGAGAAGTAGCCATAGCATGAGCATTCCATCGGATAGGAATACGTACAAGGTTAAATCCTGCTGATGCAATTCGATAGAAATGCTTTTTTTGGATTATTATACCATTACTCCATTCTCCTTCACTTGGTGCCTCTAAAAAATTACCTAAATTGACACCTCTGTAACCTGAATAGGAATTATTTTCTAAAACGTGACATCTTGGGTAACTTGAGTAGTTGGATACTCCAAATGAGATAATAAGGGAAATAAAAAAGATAACTTCGTTTCTTAACCTCATTTTGTTCACGTTCAGGAGTTTTAGTACTTACTTTCAATGAGCAAATAATATTTTTGTTTTTTAGCTATTTAACAAATATCAGTTGTGGAGTAGCATCTCCCTAAGTAATTTCCACTTCTGATATAAAAAGTATAACTAGCAACCAGAGTTGTGTTACTGATAAAGCTCTAGTCGGTGATTCATTTTGAATGAAGATAATAATGTCAAATCTGGCGAAAAAACAGAAAAAGAGAAGATGTTAGCAGGTGAACTATATTATTCAAGTGACCCTGAATTAACTAGTGATCGATACAGGGCTAAAAAGCTGATGTGGAGATATAACTCAATAACTGAACTTAATTTCAGCGAAGAGGAATTATTGGAAGAAAGAATGAAGGTTGTAAAGGAATGGTTCGGTAAGGTTGACTCTTATGTTTTCATTGAGCCACCGTTCTACTGTGATTATGGTTACAATATTTCCATGGGTGAGTATGTCTACATGAATCATAATTGCGTTATTTTAGATGTAAATACTGTTGAGATTGGAGCAAATACTATGTTTGGGCCTAATTGTCAGCTTCTTTCCGCTACTCACCTCCCTGAACCTGAAACACGTATGAAAGGATTAGAATTAGGATTACCTATAAAGATAGGGGAAAATTGTTGGTTTGGTGGTGGTGTTATTGTTTGTCCTGGAGTAACTATTGGTGATCAGGTCAGTATTGGTGCTGGTAGTGTTGTTACTAAGGATACCCCTAGTAATGTTATAGCTTTTGGAAATCCCTGTCGAGTTATAAAAAGCTTAAAAACTAAAAAATTGTGATCTAAATCCATTTATGTGCTGATTTAGACTCTCCATGTAGTACCTGAATTGATGAAAATGGGGAAATGAAGAAAAAAAGTTAGAAATCTATCCTAGCTTAATTTTCTTTAAATGAATCCTTAATCATGAAACTCTGGTTATGTTAAAAAAGATAATCAGGAAGAGATAATCCTATCAAGAGTATAAAACCCAAGGTATAAGCTTTATTTCTTGATCAGATAGAAAGTATAATGGTGGTATCATTGTCTAAAAACGTCATAGATTGGTTAGAGAAGAACCGAGAGGAATTTATCACAATTAGTGACCAAATTTGGAGTTATGCTGAAATAGGTTTGTTAGAAGAGAAATCCTCGAATCTTTTAGCATATACTCTAGAAGAAGCTGGATTTAAAGTAGAACGGGGGGTAGCTTTTATGCCAACGGCCTTTATCGCCAGTTATGGAACTGAAAAACCAGTAATTGCAATACTAGGAGAATATGATGCTTTACCTGGACTTAGTCAAAATACTGAACCAATAAAAAAACCTCTAAAAGAAGGAGCTCCTGGTCATGGATGCGGACATAACCTGTTAGGCGTTGCAGGTCTAGCAGCAGCTTTGGCTATAAAAGAAGCAATAAAATCGGGAAAAGTGATTGGAACC
>JAHQWW010000109.1 GCA_029856365.1 Candidatus Hodarchaeota archaeon | reverse complement strand
AAGTAAGAGTAGAGTTCATACTGGATGTTTGCAAAGTAGCGTTCAGTAAGCCGTTCAAATACCAAGTAACATAAAATGTCAGCGAATCAGAATCATTATCATTGGATTCCCATGTCGCAACTAGATCAACGGTAGTTGTCGGAGTACTGGTCAACTCCAGGTTAGTAATTTCAGGTGGCGTGTTGAGAATTAACACAGGAGACGAGTTGACTTCAGCAGCGTAGTCATCCTGATCATACACTTGAATACCAAAACACCAGTATTGACCCTTGGTGGTTGCACTCGCAGGTAAAGTATCATAATCATCATAACTAGATTGGTGCTGCCAGATCCCACTACTGTTGGTATACCATTTAATGAGTGGCGGACCATAGTTATCATTATCAATGTCCAAATAATCCCAGTCAGCTTGCAGATCATCTGTTGTGAGGGGAGCAGGTTGTATAATTGAAACATTCTGAGCAATAGGTACAGAATTACTAATCGTGATGGTTCCAGATTGAGTCGGTGGGAGAGCGGAATAATCTGTCCCATCAAAGACCTGGATTCGGAAAAACCATGTATGGTCTTTACTAGTGTTCCCAGGATTAATCGATACACAGTTATTCAGAAGGGGTTGTAAATCACCATATTTATACCAGTAAATAATGGCAGCACTTTTATTTTCAGCATCCCCATCCGCATCCGCCATATCCCAGCTGGCGACAAGAATATCATTAGTATACGCAGGATCAGGGGTAATAGTCAAGTTCACTGCTTGGGGAACAGTATTCTGGATAATGATGGGAGCAGAGGAAAGCCAACTGGAATTACTGGTGCCGTCAAAGGCCCGAATTCGGCAGTGCCAGCTTTCTCCCTTGGTTGTCTTGTCAGGGGTAATCGTGAGGAGATTATCATATGAGAAATTGTGTTGTGAATTCCAATACCATTCGATATAATAACTAAGGTCGTCATTCTCATGATCAGAGGTTGTGTTGGTAATACTGAGAGTAGACGTGGTGTATGCAGTTATAGGATTTAGTGTAACAACTTGAACTACTGGAGGAGTATTGAGTACAGTGACGGTCAATGAGGTGTTTATTTCCCCAAACTTTTCGCCATCTTTTGGGCGGACCGTCACATTCCAGTCATCCCCAGGAATGAGATAGGCATCATCGATTTGAGTGCTGTCATTAAAAGAGGCTTGAAGAACCCCATTTTTATACCAACGGATCTCAGTACCGCTTTCACCGTGATTATCTTCGTCATCATAATCATACTTGAGCACTAACGTTTCGTTACTATATAAAGGGGAAGGACTGAGGGTCAAATTTTCAGCGATGGGAGCATGGTTCACCCAGACGACACCAGGATGGGCTGAGGAAAGAAAACTATTACCAGATGTATCATTAACAAAGATCTTAAATTCAATATCGCCATTAGCCATTATAAGGGTATCGTTGATGTACCCTAAACCAGCTCCTCCAAAATCTTGATAGAAGTGCATGATTTGTGTGGCTGGGTCTGGTAATATTTTTGAATGATCAGTGACGTTCACAATTACCGTATCTACTTCTCCCCAGCCATCACTTACGTTGGCTCGAAAAGTGTTCGTACTAGTAGTATATTTCCATTTAAAAACATCAGGAGCTGCCAGATCGTAAGTGAATGTATAGGTTTTCAAGCTTGAGTTTGTTTGAATGTAATTACCGAGGAAATCACTAGCATTAGTGATACAGAACTTATAATATCCTTGCCATACTACCCCCATCTGATAAATCCAGTACCCAGAGGCATTTTGACTCATTGAGTATTCAGTTTCATTAATCGTGATTTTTACTGTTTGGACATCACTAGTACTGTCAGATACATCAGCCCAGAATTTTCCTGCGCCAGTTCCAGGATCATCAACGCCAAAATCATTGATAATAGGTGGTTTAGTATCAAAGATAACTTCCGAACCCACGGAATAAAAACTCGTTGGATTGTACTGGTTTTGATATTCAGTAGTAATCCAATCAGAAGAACGTGCTATGTTAGAAAGACGAACTTCATCAAAAAGTCCTTTGAAATGAAAAGCGTTATCCCAATCCTCGCTTATTCGGAATAAGTAATTACTATCAATATCTCCATTCGTTGCAGTATCAGTTGCAATTTTCTGGCCATCTTTATAGAGATAAGCCTCTCCCGCACTCCTATCAAGAACCCCAACAAAATGCATCCAAGTTTCATCTACAAGGATTGATGACTGATGTATATTAAATACACTTGCTAATCCATCTCCCGCACTAAATCTAACACTATCACTTCCCTTAAATCGTAATAACCAGCCTTCATTATCATTAACGTCACCATTTCCTTTGAAGATCCCGCCGTACTGGGTTGAACTCATTGTTGAATCCCTATTTATCCAAGTTTCAACTGTAAAACTGCCTGTCCCGAAATCAAGGTGACCATCAGAAGGGTCTCCCATGCTTACATTGCAATCTACTCCATCAAAATAATATGCTCCATCGATGAAACCAGAAGCTCCTTGAGTAACACCTCCGCTTATTACCCCCTCCTGTCCGTAGGATGTTGAATCCTGAGCGTTCCCAAGTGATTCCTGAAGATGCCAAATCCCTACATAATTAGAATCCCACACTTCTGCAGGAGTCTCCTGTGATTGCACTATTTGATCATTACTATAATACATTGAGACGATGGTGTCATCTTTATTCGATACATTTAGCCTTATCCAAGTAATTAAATGCCCTTCCGCAACATTTTGGCTGAAATATTCAACTTCAAAGTCCAAGATTGATCCAGAATCATCAGTAAACATAATATCTTTACCATCAGCTTGGACTTCCCCTTGTTTAAAATCTGTGGATGTTATATCAATAAGAACTGGAAAATTTGTCAAATGAGTAGAGACTTTTTCCCTTTTAATTACAATGTCTCTGCGATTTGTGAAAGAGGCATCAGCCCACCATCTAGAATGTTCCTCTTCCTCTCCTATTGAATAAAAATTCGCAGGATCGAATTGATTATAATATTCCGTATTAACCCAATCAGCAGAACGCATCACATGAGAAATGCGGACTTCATCGATGATACCATCAAATGTTCGAGTGGTATCTCCCGCAAAATTTCCTATATGTACAGATTGGGCTGAATCATCTATTGAATCTCCATCTGGTGTAGGTTCCTCAACTAATAATTGAGATAAAGCATTGATAAACACATATGGATCATTTTGTTTGTCGGTATCATCATAAGATACGACCACATATTGCCATTGATTAAGACTGATTGAATCATCTGGTGTATACCATAACCCTCGCGATATACTAAAATCTCTAAAGAATAATAAATGCTGATTAGGAAAGCCATCATTGTCTATACAGAATCCCCAGCCATTAGAACCGTCTGTAGCTGTTGACTTATCTATAATTCGCCCAAAATTTCCCTCTCCCCATCCTGTTGGATAGATCCAAGCGCTGATAGTACCTCCATTATTGAAAATGTTATCCATACTGCTACCTGATCCTGTATCTATATCATCATCGACTCCATCGAAATCCTGAGCATTTGCCATTTTTCCTACTGTATTAGTCGAACCACTATTCGTACCATTATTATTGTTAGATGATGAATCTAAAAAATCATCGTTTAAATGCCAGACAGCTCCATAATCACTGTCCCAAACCCCTTCAGGATTTTCTTGACTTCTAATAGCGTTATTTCCATAGTACATTGAAATTGTTGTATTAGTTGAACCTGACAGGTTTGGCACCCTTACCCATGCAATTAGATGAGCATGAGTGCCATTTCCAGTTTGATCGAAAGTTTCGATATCATGATCTAATTTTATAGAATCAATAGCAAACATAATATCGTCACCGTCTGTCTGAACTTTGTCCTGGTCGTGTAGATTACTATCATTCAGATCAATTAACACAGTGAAATTGGTAAGATCGGCAAACACCTTTGTTGAGTCGATACTTATGTTCGTTCTATATTTAAACGTAGGAAAGGGCCAGTAATATGAAATTGGTGACTCTTCTTGAGAGGTAATGGTATAAAATGAAATTGGATTATATTGATTAGCATACTCTGTTTTGATCCAATTCTCTGAACGAGCTGTATAAGATACACGCACTTCATCTAAGATACCATCAAGATTATCAGGACTTCTTGTAATTGTTAATGAATCTGGTATGGTTTCAATGGGGTTTGAATAGGTGTCAGTAGAGTCCACATCTCCATCAATGTATATCTTCATTGAATTACTCTCCCTTGCACATGTTATATAATACCAGGTTCCAATAGTAAGAGAATTAACGCTTATTAATTCATGATTATTAAGCTTAAAATAAATTACACCTCCACTATTGTCATCATCAGCATCATAAATAAATGATGAATATGCCTGGGTGTAATCCCCTTTGGTAAGCAGATCAGGGTCATTTATATAATTCTCAGCCTTTACCCAGAATTGTAGTGTGATGTCTCCCGTGATGTCCAGTGAGCTATCGTTCCCACAATCAATATAATCGTTATCTCCATCAAAATCAATACTACCGTCAATTTTTCCCTCTACTTGATCAGTAGGAGTCATAGAGCCTTGAGATGTCCCATCATTAGTATTGGACGTACTATCATGGATCACCTCTGTGGGGTCTTCTGAGAGATGCCAAACACCTACATAATTGGTATTCCACACTCCTGTTGGGTTTTCCTGTACACCTGCACTAGGATTGCCATAATACATCGAAATATAAGCCCCTTCGAGATCAGTTAGATTTGTTTTCATCCAGGCTACGAGGTGTGCTTGTGTATAGGAGTATTGTCTATCATAGAGCTCAATTTCATGATCTAATTTCACTCCCTGCTCATTAGTAAAGAAAATATCATTACCCGTAACTTGGGCATGATCACGAAGATCCTCATCGAATAGTTCTATCAACACAGGAAAATCAATGAAATCACCAAAAACTTGAGAGGGTAAAATGGAAATATTTTTCCGATATTTCCACCTTGTATCAACCCAACCAGGTACAGAATATTGTGATTGGGCAAAATGAATTCTATTTGAATAAGATTGGTTAATTTGAGAATAAATTTTTGAAGAATTTAGCAGTCGAGGTACTTGATGATAAATTTCATTTTTCTGTCCTTTGAGGCCAATTCCCCGTAACAAAGCTGGGATTTTTTCATCTGATTCTAAGTAATTCTCTTTTTGTAAAGAAGAAGTCATCACTAATGTATTTAAAGATAAAATGCTTATTAACAGAAATAAACTCAGATTTTCCTGACTCATCATAAATTACCTCTCCGAAATTCTCAGGGATCTTAAAATAGGAGATAAACTGAAGAAAAATGATTTCTTTGAAGGAATATGGAATAGGCTTATAAAAAAGTAAAAATACAACCAAATATTACCCAAACCGTTCACCATTATTAAGTATCTGGTTTTTAAAACAGATATTAGTTAATATATTAGGATTTAATGAATTGAAACAGAATCCTTGTTATAATAATATACGTATATTCGCTGGGATAGCTAAGGCTTAAGATTTTAAGAAGAATTCTAGATAATCTGTCCCTAAATTCAATTATTTTACTTACAAAATTATTGATTATTTTTTTCTTTTTATAATTTTAATTATATCTTACAAAACTAGTTAATAGACAGTTTTCACCTCCTATTGATCAATAAAGTGAATTTTGTCTTATAATTTAGCTTTTCTTTTAGCCACCTAATAATTTGAGATTGGTTAATGTTATTAATCTCATTCAAAATGATTATACAAAATGTCTTCTCAACACCAAATCCCAAGTAAAAAGATCGTTTTTCTAGGTTTAGCAGAGTCAGGAAAGTCTACCATTATTAGCAGTGTTATTGAGGGTACAATTCCTCAACTCGGGGGAAAATATGACGCTACAATTAATTATCAAAGAAAAAGAAAGATGCTTTGTGGTACGGAATTAAATATATTTGATTTAGGTGGACAGACGCGTTTTTTGGATCGTTTTACAGGAGATCTTTCAGAGTTTGTTTTTAGTGATGTTGATGTGTTTATTTTCGTTCTGGAGCCTCTTCAAGTAGTAGACCTTTCTCGAGCGAAGTACTATCTAGAACTCTCATTAGAAAAACTCGACCAATTCAGTCCGAAGGCAAATGTTCACATTTTTCTCCATAAAATGGATCTTCTCCCTGAAAGATTAATTGATAATGTCTTTGAATATATCACGAGTTACTTTTGTTCAGAAATTTCAAAAGATTTACAGTTTCACAAAACATCAGTATTTTCTGAGTCAATTTATATGGTCATTGGAAAAATTTTTGCTGAAATCTTGGACATTGAAGCTGATTTATGCTCAATATCAGATGAATTCATTCAAAGTCTTCCCAATATAGTCAATCATGTCCAGATTATGACAAAGGAGGGTATTTTATTATATGTAAATGAAAATAAAGATAATCCACCCAAATTATCTTCAATCCAAATAAAGAAATTATTTGAATCATCTGTTCAACGTTTAACTAATAATGGAGGAAACCATAAAAGGTTTTTTTCTACTGAAGTTATAGATCAAATATGTTTTGCCGATTTTTTAGAAAATGGATTAGCAACACTGATCCTAATTTCAAATGAGACGGAAAAATTGCTTCAAGAAGAAACATCTACAATTTACGATCAAATAATTTCCATATCTAATCAAATTAGTTTATTTAAATAAGAAAGAATTTCTTCATTTAATATTCGACAAAAGTAAAGGAATTAAGGATATTGGAATTAGAGACGATTTTAACAGGATTGACAAATGAATCCTTTGACAAGCAATTAAGAGCGCTTGATTTCTGTATCGTTAATGAATCTCTTTTAGCAGATAAAGAAATTATAAATAAAGTTTTTAATTTATTAAATCATGAAAATCATTATATTCGAAATAAGGCTGAAGAAATTCTGAGCTTCTTCATTGAATATTCTTCAGAGTCTAAAGAGGATCTTATTGAATTACTGACTGAAGTATTTAGTCAAAAGGAAACAAAACAGGATTTCTGGTTTCGTTGCACAAAATTATTTTTTTTATTACCTTTCATTGAATCTAGGACTGATACATTAATAAAAATTTTAACTAGCAATGCAAGTTATGCGCAAGGATTTCTCATTTTTATCTTAAAAGATCTTTGTGAAAAATTCCCTGAAGTTTTAACTGGGATTCTGGATACCGTAGTTAATCAGGGCAGTGACGTGAAGAAAGCTATTTGCATAATTTTCTGGAATAATCCAGATTTTTTTTCTCAACAAGTAATTGATGTTTTTTCAATATTATCTAACGATGAGAATCGTGAAGTTCGTAGATTAACATGTGAAATATTGAATCAAATATTAAATTTTGATCAATATAGAAATAATATCGGGAAAATTTTGGAATGTAGGTTATCTGATCCATCTTGGCGTGTTCAGAAAATCGCTCTAAAGAGTATGGTTACACATGGTTTTTTAGACGATCAAAGAACCTGGGATAAGGTTATTGGCCTATTTTGGCATCCAGAATGGCGTGTGAGAAAGAATATCTGTGAAACACTACCAGTTCTACAATCCTTAAAGGAACAGAGAAATAAAATTATTTTGGAAAGTCTAATGGCGGCCCTTGATGACCCTAATTGGGAGGTGAGAGAAAGTGCTGCTACATCACTAAATCAAAATTTAGATTTAGATAAAGTCAAATTCAACAACGTACTGATAAAAATCAGCTATCTAACAACTGATTTACATGAACAAGTCAGGAGAACCGCTTGTAATATTATATCTAAACGATTCAATGCATTTAAGGAGAGGAAGGAGGATATGTTTAAGAAAATCGTCTGGCTTTTAGAAGATCCAAAATGGTTGGTTCGTGATGTGGCCCTAAAGAACCTTCTCAGTTTCTTAAATAATCCTTATTACGATAAACATTTTCCAACTATTTTTAACTGTCTTATTAAATTACTTAGTGACAGAAACCGTAATGTGCGGGAAAAGACTTGGTTGATGTTACAGAAAACACAACTATCAGATACCCATCATCAGACCTTTATTTCTGAATTGATCACATTATTTAGTCATCCTAATCCAGAAGTGCGATTTGATGCTTGTGAATTTTTACATGAAGACATTGAATTTTGGAGGCCTAATCAGAAAATTGTACTCATGAGTTTCACATCCCTTTTGGAGGATAAAGACTCCAATGTGCTTTCTAGTGCATGGGAATTGGTAACTAAGTATAATGAAGTTTTTTCTTATACCTCAGCGTATATCTCTCAACTTTCCGAAAATCTTGAAGACCTTGATTCTAAAATAGCCGTGTTTGTCTGTGAAACTTATCAGAATTATAATATAATAAATGACAATGATCTTCTTCGAGATCAATTTATTCAGATACTTTCTAAACAGAATATTTCTAGGGAGTTAAAAAAGAGAATTTTAAGCGTTTTCATGAGTCAAAAGTTGTTTAATTTTCTTGAACCACAAATAATCTCCCAATTAATTGAAGAAGGACAATGGGATGTGCAAGAGATGCTCATTCCATTTCTAATACATTTTCTTATTAAAGATAGTGGAAAAACACTAGAAGAAATGGATTTCCAAAAAATAATTATTAATCTATTAACTGACCCCATAGTTAAAAGCAAAGACTCTTCCCAAACATCCTCTCAGTCAATCGATGCTTTATTTGAAAGCCTAGAGAAAGACCTTCTAGAGTTTAATATAGAGGAGTTTCTCTTTGATAGTACCAATGATGATAAACGATTAGAAAAGTGGTTAAATCTTGAAAATAAATTTGATTTCATCCAAAAAATCAATCATCCCCACTTAGATGAAATAAAGATCAAGTTTCAAGAGGGAATATTGAATCAAATCAAGCAGGGCATTGATAAATTTGGATTCATGGAAATTTTCAAAAGTGATATCGGATTAAGTACACCTTTACAAATCGTTAACCTCATGCGTCGTCAGCAGGAATCAATTCGCATTCGTTTATTGTTAGAAATCGATAAACGCGTTGATCTTTCAGCTTTACAATTTAACAGGATTAAAGAAGCCATAATTACTTCCATTAACGACAATTCCTTTAAAATACGAACCATTTCTTGGAATATCATTCAAAATAATTTACTTAAAACCAATGAATTGGATCCAAAAATATTATCAGTCATCACAGACTCTCTCAATAGTATATATGATGATACTCGTGCTAAAGCTATTTCTCTTTTATTATCATGTATTAACATTAAAGACTTGAAGTATGAAACTATTTTCAATCAAATTATTAACAAAATGGAGGATCAGAATCCACTTGTTCGCAATCAAGTTTGGCAGCTATTGGATACAAGGATTAACTTATCGTATACGAGATATTCACCAATTACAAGGAAGATTCTCGATTTACTGTCTAATCCAAATGTAAATGTGAGAAAAGAAGCAGCTTTTTTTCTTAAAGATAATTTAAAAATATTTCTCCCTATTATTGAGAATTATCCCCAATCTCCAGAGGTTTATCATGCCTTGGGGTTTATTTACAATCAAATGGAGGATTACATTAAAGCAAAGCAAATGTTTGAGAAAGTTATTACCATTAATCCTTTAGAATTAAATAGTATACTAGCAATTGCATTAATGTTCTTAGATCAGAGAGAACCTGAAAAAACCATTCAAATTTTAAAAAAGGCCCAACAAATCAGCCCATCAGATCCCAGGATATATCAAATCTGGTTTGAATGTATGAATGATTTAGGGAATGATAGTGAGGCGAGAAGGCTAGAGAAAAAAGCCAAAATCTTAGAACTTAGTCATAAAATTCCATAGAAATAATTTTCTCACTGCAAAGTGGGAGTACAGATAGTCTCTTTGAAAGAGACCACAGTCCCAAAAAATGTCGTATTGGTCTTTTCATGTTTAAGAATACATTAAATCGATGAGGCAACATCTCATGGGTCTTAATGATAATCATTAAATAAGTAGAAAATTTAGTTTGTTAGTGGCATGACGAAGGTTTTACCGACCGATCCTTGTTATTATTAATAGGGAAATGATGAGAACTGGCAACTGACCTCCTTTTTTAGATGAGTTATCAGTGTAGCTGTGGTTTACTTGGCAAATTAAAATCCCCTCAATACTTTTGCTTCTCTCGAAAGTTTGAGAAAAGAATTCTAAACCAGATTCCAAGATGTGTCCGAGGCCACCCTATTGTTATTGCATTATCAGGGAGTAAAGATAGCACCACAATGCTTCATGTTCTCCATAAATATCAGCAAAAACTCAGAATAACTAGGTTAGCTGCTATTATCCTTGAAGAAGAGATACCTGAAGTGCAGTTGGCTAGAAAAAAGGTCATTAAGCAACTTGAACAGAATTATCCTGATATAAATTTTATTCAGAAATCTCATTCTCGATTATCTCGATTACTCTCTACCTAGTTTGGTTCAAGAATCAAATAAACGGGGATTAGGATTTACACCGTGTGCTATTTGTGGCGTATTACGCCGTCATGGCATGATGAGCTTGGCTTTGGATATCAAAGCTGATTTTATTGCAATGGGAAATACTCTAGAAGATGAGGCGGAAACAATACTTCTCAATATAATTCGAGGCAATCTATGGAAAAATTATCGTGACAAGATTGAGTATAAACCAGCTGATAGAAAATCATTGCTATTGAGAATTAAACCTCTGTCGGAAATTTCTGAAAAGACAATCCGTAATAATTCTAAAATTCACCAATTACCTATTTTGAAAATCCAATGTGCTTTTACTCATAGATCCCTACGTTCTGAAATTGCCCCTTTCCTAATTAAAATGGATAAAAAAGATCCCCATATCCTTTACAACATAGTTTCATCAATTCAAAGAGAAAAATCGATTAAAACACAAGTTGAAAAAGTGTATAAATGTAAAAATTGCTCATCTTATTCATCTACTCCTGAGTACTCAGCTTGTCGAATGATACAAACAATAATTAATTATACAATGTAATCAATGGAAAAATCTTTAATACATATGTTTTCACAATTTGTAAAAATTAAATTATATATGATAAAGCTAATCTATACAATACAGAGTTACTATCTTGATCTAGATGTATAAAAGGCTGGGTTAAAATGAAACAGAAACCCTTAGGAATGTTAAGATCTTTAATCGTAATTTCAGATTGGATTTCCTTTTCTGATCCTGACAAACCAACAGATATGAGATGGCTTTATAAAAATCAAGACATTGAATCCGTTGAAACATCCAGTGTCATCTTTATTCCTGTAGATTTTTCACGTTTACTTCTTTTTAATATTTCATATATCCTACTTTATGGAGTAGGGATATATTGGACTAAATTTTCCGTAGGGAAGAAAGCAATTACTACAGACACGAGGTATTTAACTGGCCTTGTCATTCCAGAGGAAAAATGGCTCAATAATCATTTCAGTACAGAACCATTCGTGTTTCCTCCTCCCTATGATTTCATGATTGCCGGTGAGAATCTCCTAGAATTCTCTTTTAATACGTTGCAAGTTCAAGAGGATTATGTAGGCCAAAGTCGCCGAGCTTTTGAACGAGGTAGAATATTAACACAACTTGTTTTTCCACTCAAGGAACCTTTGGTTATGTTAAAGAAAGCAACGGAAAATTATGAAGAATTTTACTATTCTCCTGCTCCTATGAGAGTTCTCATTTCCGAATTTTATAATGAGATATTTGTGAATGAAATCTCAATTGAATCAACAAATAGCAAATATGAGGAGAATATCCCAGGCGTTCGAAGAATCAAACCCAACCTCTTGGAGATTTTCCCCAAACAATGGAGTAATGAAGTCTATCTTAATGGTTTGCGTCGTGAAGTGTCAAATATTGCAAAAGATTTTGCTTTAATTGGAGCCACGATGGTTTTGAAATAGATTCTACTCGTTTAAGGGCTTATTTAATCTTTATATGGACAATTTTTTCCTTTGAAATGTTTAAATGACAATTTCATATTTTGAGTAATTCTTATCTTCCTAGAGGTTAGTTTATTGCTACTCTCATTATGAATGTTCAATTTTTAATGTATCTACAGAAAATAGGAGTCGTTTATTCTAAAACACATGAAAAGGAGCTTGCATTGGATAAAACCTATATAATTAATGTTAAATGGAGAATTTTTTTTGAAGTAATTAGGAGCTCTTAAGGGCTGCATTATACTTTTGAATTATAAATCGAAGAATGGATTCAAATCCATCAGCATTTTCAGTAATCCCATAATATGCTACATACGGACTATCTTCTAGAGTCTCAGGTTCATCGATGTATAGTTGGCTCGATTCATCTGTTTCCAATAACTCTACAAAAGCGATAGGTATAGGAAATCCCTCATTTTCTATTATTAATTTGTTATAAAATGTTTTAGCTGCTTTAAAGGAATATTCGTTATTTTTCGAAAATAGAATAATGGCTCCTTCTTTTTCGTTATAATATGTTTTTGCGAGCTTATCAATTAGATATGGACTTATAGGTTGCATCAGATTTATTTTAATGATACTTTCATCGGTTTCATAAAGAACTGAGGCCATATTCAATGAAACGCTGGTTTCTCGGTTTTCAATTTGATCTGGATATTTTTGGAGAAAAGCTTGAATAATATGATCAACAGGTTTATCGAGAAAACTAAGAATGGCAATATTAAATATCATACCTGTATTAGTGTTATTCTCAAACACTTTTTTTCACCCATATATGGGAATATTTGATGTTAAAATTTTATTTTCTCCGCATTCACACTTCTTATAGGAGTGTTGTACTTAACAGTTTCTAAATATAATTGTCGATTATGATCGTACTTTTTTCGCTTACACCTTAGGCCATTGCAAAATGATTTCTCTCGAGGGGAGAGGATCTGACGAACTCGCTTGTATATAATTAGTTTGCACTTA
>JAHQWW010000108.1 GCA_029856365.1 Candidatus Hodarchaeota archaeon | reverse complement strand
TCAAAGAAAAGCTTTCCCCATCATATGCCTGGACGGTAAACCACCAGAATTGTGATTTATTGGTATGGCCTGAGCCAATACTGGTTGTGTTTGCAAAATTGCTTTGCTCCTGCCCATTGCGGTACCAGGTAATATTAAAGACCAGACTCGTGTTGTCTGCAAGATCGGCATCCGTATAATCAAACGCAGCAACTAGGGGATCCGTAGTCGTCGGATTGGAAGTGATTGTGAGGTTGGCGACCACGGGAGCAGTATTGAGAATGGTACGGTTATATCCGAGTGAACCAATACTAGAATACGCTTCCCCGTCAGACGCCTGGATCGTAAACGACCAATCATCGCCTTTGGTTGTATTGCTTGCACTCAATGTTGCACTATTAGCAGAGGTGAGCCAACTGCAATTCACCTCCCCATCAAGGTACCAGGTGACATTAAAGGTCAAAAAATCACTAGTATCATTATCAGCGGCTGTCCAACTGGCAATAAGGTCAGTAGTCGTCTTAGGAGCAGCAGTAAGCGCTAGGTTATTCACTTCAGGGGGACTATTTTGAATGATTACTTGGGAGGAATTTACCTCTACAGAGTAAACCGTGCCATCGAACACTTGAATACCCACATGCCAACTATCCCCTTTCGTTGTCGCGCTGGTTGGTAATGTGGTTTCTCCGTCGTAAGCAGGTCGATGTATATTCCCCAAGTACCACTTAATTAAAGGGGTCCCTTCAGGATCATTATCGTCATCTGAATAATCCCAAGTCACCGTAAGACCATTTGTGGTGACAGGAGTCGTGGGAGTGAGTTCAACATTGCTTGCAGTAGGGGCAGAATTGAGGATCACAACAGGGGGGTTGAGTGGAGTTAAAGCGGAATAATTTTCCCCATCAAACACCCGAATCTCAAAGCGCCAGGACTCCCCTTTAGAGGTATTACCCGCACCAATAGTTGTTAAGTTGGTCCAGGCAGACTGGTTTTCCCCATCTTTGTACCAATAGATTATAACCGCATTTAGATCTTCAGAATCACCATCCGCGTCAGTCATGTCCCAGGCAGCCACAAGATCATCCATAGTAGTGGGATTAAGGGGTAAGGTGAGATTGACAGCTTGTGGCTTGCTGTTATGAATCAACACGGTATCGGACGTAACCCAGCCAGAATAATCCGTCCCATCAGAGACCCGGACACGATAGTACCAGGTCTCACCTTTGGTGGTGTTCCCTGGTGAGACACTCGTGTTGTTATCAAGCGTGGGAAAATGCGTACCATTTCGATACCATTCCACCTCCCGGTTATTTAGATCCTCAGCATCCCCCTCATGGTCGTCATAAGTATAATCAATATCGAGGGTCGAAGTTGTATAGGGACCAGAGCCAGAATAAAAAACCACCACATTGGAAACCGACGGAGGAGTATTGAGAATGGTAATGATCGCAGACATGTTTGTCTCACCAAACAACTCGCCATCTTTCGGGGTAACATTGACATACCACTGATCTCCTACCTTGAAAGCTGAGGCTGGAATCACCTTTGTGTCATTATAAGTGGGTTCTAACAGGAAGACGGAATCATTCTTCTTGTACCAACGAATTTCCGTCCCCGCTTCACTGTGCCCGTCTTCATCATCATAATCATACGTTAGGGTAAGGGAACAATTACTCCAGTGGATAGCAGGGCTAAGGGTAAGATTCTCTACAATGGGGGGATGATTAGAAAAGACATCCCCTTGATGGGGTGACGAGACGAACTCGTTACCAGCGGTGTCATTCACAATGATCTGAAAATCCATAACTCCATTAGGCATCTCGAGCGTGTCATTCAGATACCCAATGCTAGTACTCCCGAAGGTGGCGTACTGCCCCATGAAGGCCTGCATGTTGTACGTTGTAACATTCACCTGTACAGTATCGATCTCTCCCCATGAATCGGTAACATTCGCCTTAAAGGTACCATACGGCCCGAGCGTGTCATAATACTCCCAATCCAATACATTTGGATTCAAACTATCTTTATCGAACGTATAATATTTTAAACTCGAGTTTGAAGATCGATAATTTCCTACTGCATCAGACGCGTTTGTGATTAAATATTCATAATAACCTTGATAAGTCCCAACTGAGAAATCATAGGTCCAATAAGTTCCATTCCAACTCATAGTGTATTTAGTATTATTGATTGTTACTTCCACACTATCTATTTCTGAATCATCAGTAAGTTCTGCCCAAAATTTCCCTATACCTGTACCTGGGTCATCGACTCCAAAGGTGAGAATTTCTGGAGGAGTTTCATCAAATACAACTTCAGAACCAACAGTGTAAAAGCTAGTAGAGTTAAATTGGTTGTTATATTCAGTAACAATCCAGTTTTCTGAATGAGCAGTGTTAGAGACACGAACTTCATCCAATTTAACAGTAGACCAAGTACTAAGTGTACCACTATTATCACTAGGTAGAGTATTCATATAGAATGGATGTACATTATCAAGATTGCCATAATCAGTAATATCAATTGGTGAATTTTGAACCTCAATACCATCAATGTATAATCGTAGGAAATTCCCGTCTCTGACCATAACGACATGATGCCACAAATTATCACCATAAGCGGAAGTAGAAGAGACACTTTTTTTTCCAGAAGCACCATCATCATCAATTTCTCCCGTTATCTGCCCCGCAGGTGTTGAAAAGCATATATAATATCTTATCCCACCAAGGATGGCTCCTTTTCCAGCAATAGGACCCCAATGTACACCATCATAATTAAACCACAAAGATAATGACAGATCACCTGATCCCATGTTTAATGAAGTTTGATTTCCGCAATTAATGTGATCTTGGTTATTATCAAAGTCAATACTGCCATCAATTTGTCCATTTACCTGATCAGCAGCATCCAAATTAGTTGTTGTTCCATGATTATTATTCGATGTACTGTCTATCATCTGAGGCGTAGAACCAGAGGGATCTTCAGGAAGATGCCACACTCCTTTGTAATCGTCTTTCCACACACCAGAAGGATTTTCCTGACTCGGAAGTTCATTATTGCCATAATACATGGAGATTAAGGTATCACTATTGTTAGTCAGGGCTGGAATTTTAACCCAAGCAATTAAATGGGCATGAGTACCGTTACCAGTCTGATCGAAGTGTTCTATTTCATGATCTAGCTTTGTACCCAACATGTCGAAAAATAGGATATCAGCCCCATTTTCTTGAACATCAGTATGGAGATCAGAGTCGTAAATATCAATCAATACAGGGAAATCTGAAAGATCTCCAGAAACTTTCTCGTTAAGAATTACTATATCTTTTCTCTTATTGAAGGAAGAATCAGCCCACTGATAACTACAGGTTTCCTCTAAACCAATAGAATAAAAGCTATTAGGGTCATACTGATTGTTATATTCGGTAGCAATCCAATTAGCACTTCTTACTAGGTTCGAGAGGCGGGCTTCATCAAGTTTACCATCGAACCACATTTCTTCAGTTTCCCAATTGTAACCCGTATAAGCAAAATAATGGTTGCTACTAAATAAGTAATTAGGAGAACTCATTCCAGTTTTAGGGGAGTCTGTGACTTCATCCCCATTGACATACATTCTAAGAGTTGAGCCGTTATAAGTGACGACAAGATGGTTCCATGTATTCTCAGAGGTTTCGCTCTCAGCATTTAGAGTCACTCTTGCACTTCCTACTCCCTCAGGCCCATCAGGTATGATTGCACCAAAAACTTTGGAACCATATGTTGCGTATGTAATACCTGTTCCTTCAGTCATAGTATCGATTTGAAAATTTCTTCCCCACATAGCCTCTTTCTCTCCTGTGTGTGGGTAGACCCACATTTCCATCGTGAATGCAGTTAATGCTCCTAATGAAGTTAAACGCACCCTCTGATTTTCGGGACTATCATCAAATTGATAAGAATTTCCTATTTTTCCTGTTACTTCGAGAGTAGTAGCACCTTGAATTGTACCATCTTCATTATTGCTTGTTGAATCGTAAGATGTTGTACCTGTTGTTTCATCAAAATGGTGAACTAACATAAAGTTTGTATCCCAGACCCCCTCTGGATTTTCTTTTCTGGTTACCGCATTATTTCCATAATACATTGTTATATTTGTGTTTTTTGTACTGGATAGGCTTGGAACCCGCACCCAGCCTATAAAATATGCATGAGACCCGTTCCCTATCTGATCAAAGAGTTCAATTTCATGATCAAGTTTGGTTCCTAAGTTATCAGCGAAAAGAATATCATCACCATCAACTTGGACTTTTCCATTATCATGAAGGTCAGGATCAGTGATGTTAAGAAGAACAGGAAAATTAACTAGACTCCCACTTCCATTCACTTTATTAGAGTCAATTGTAATCGTTTTTCGATATTTAAACATTGGAAATGCCCAGCGATCACTTTCATGAATCTGTTCCAATCCAACCGAATAGAAATTGTCTGGATCAAATTGATTTTTGTATTCGGTTTCAATCCAATCAAGGGAACGAACTATATTTGAGATACGGATTTCATCTAGAGTTCCATTGTAATAGCAAGGATTATCTGCTCTTGTACCAAAACGAAAAGGATTTGACCCAACATACTGTGTGGATGGAATACTAGTAGTATCTTCGGCAACTAATTGACCATTAAGATAGAATCTCAAATAGGTAGAAGGATTATAAACCCCAACAACATGATACCATTGACTCACATTTATACGTTCATAACCGATTGATCGATGACTGTTCGCACCCGTAGCTAAGCGAAACATTATCCAACCATCAGGTTCAATCCCTGGATCATCATCAAAACTAAGATCCCACCCTCGTTCATTCGTTGGACCGTTTCTTCCAACTAGGTAGTCATTACCAACAAAATCAGCATACAACCAAGCTTCGACTGTCATTGCGCCTGTTATTTGCAGTTCAGTTGGATCTCCGCAATCTACATAGTCATCTGTAGCATCAAAATCAAGTGAGCCATCTATTTGTCCTGTTATCTGATCTGCGGAAGTCATTGATCCATAAGTAGTCCCATCACTATTTGGGGAGGTACTATCTTCGATCAGAGGAGGATTTTGATTCATATGCCACACTCCAACATAATTTGTATCCCAAACGCCCTGATGATACTCTTGGGAATCAACAACATCATTTCCATAGTACATGGTAATATTGGTGTTATAAGTTGACAATAGATTTGGCACCCTCACCCAAGCGACCAAATGTGCATGGCTACCGTTCCCGGTCTGATCGAAGAGTTCAATTTCATGATCAAGTTTGGTTCCTAAGTTATCTGTGAAAAGAATATCATCACCATCAACTTGGACTTTTCCATTATCATGAAGGTCAGGATCAGTGATGTTAAGGAGAACTGGAAAATTAGTTAGATCAGCACTCACCTGATCAGACTTTATTGTAATAGGTTTTCTATAGTTAAACTGTGGAAATGCCCAATCATCTTCAATAGGTGAGTACTCTTCCATTTCAACCGAGTAGAAACTATTAGGGTCAAATTGATTGTTATACTGTGTTTCAAGCCAAGCTGCAGAACGGGCAATATTAGAAATCCGAACTTCATCAATAATACCATTAAAATCTTCTGAACTAGTATTAATAGCTGAACCAATTGAAACATTTACAGGTGATTGGAGAGTCTGGCCTGCCTCGTTATCAGTTTCTGAACCAGCTAACGAACCATCCACATAAATGAGAAGCGATGTAGAATTTCTTACTCCAACAAGATGATGCCATTCATTACCAGTAACTGGAAAATTCGAATATACAATTTGTTGACTGGCTACTCTTGTTGTAAATCTAGCCTCGTTTTCATGCCCCGAATCATCAGCTATATTAAGGGCCCATGAAGTAGTAGCACTATATAGACTTTGCGTAACAATATAGTAATCATCTGGTACAGTTGAGTCTGGAGTTTTTATCCAAGCCTCAACAGTAAAATCTGTTAATTGAAGGGCATTGGCAGTTTCAGGCATCTCTATTAAGTCTGTTTCTGACCTGATAAATTCATATCCACCATCTATGAAGGAAGGAGAACTATATGATGCCCCTGTAACCAAACCATCATATCCATGTGAGGTTGAGTCATAAACGGGTCCGTTCGTCTCACTTAAATGCCATACACCTATGTAATTGTTATTCCACACAGCAGAAGGATTCTCTAGAGAACTAACTTCATCATTTCCATAATACATGAAAATTGATGTGTCTTCTGTTTTTGAAAGATTTGGAATTTCAACCCATGCCAATAAATGAGCATGACTTGAATTAGAGTTCTGATCAAAGGATTCTATTTCATGATTTAACTTGGTACCAGAAACATCGGTAAAGAGAATATCATCACCATCAGCTTGGACTTTCTCAGTATTGTGCAAATCGGTATCATATAAATCAATGAGTAAAGCGAAATCTGTTAAGTCAGAACTGACTTTATTAGCATTTATTACAATCTTTTTTCGATTGTTTAACATTGGGAATGCCCAATTATAATTTTCATAGTTTTGTTTTGTACCAACAGAATAGAAAGATTGTGGATCATTTTGGTTCTCATATTCAGTTTTGATCCAATCTGAATTGTGAGTGATGTTAGAAATGCGAACTTCATCGATTTGTCCATCCCATTCAGCGCTCCAACCTTTATCTTTCGGTTGATCCCCGTGACCAATCCAAAAATCCTGTTCAGAGGATGAGGGTTCAATACTATCACTTTTGGCTAAAGTATTTAGATCCTGTACTCCATCAATGTAAATCCTCATCCATGCACCATCATACGTTGCAACAATGTGATGCCATGTATTTGTGGTGATATCTGCTGCACTCAGTAATTTATGTGTCTCTCCAGGTAAATTAAATGCGAGTTTTAATGAATCTTGTTCTATCCATAAACTATATCCATCATACCAACCTTTATGATTCATGATTCCATAAAAAACGGATTGAGGAGTAATATTATGGTGTATCCAGGCTTCTAAGGTAATAGAATATCCTGTTATATTGAAGCTTGAATCGTTGCCACAGTCAATTAAATCATATTTCCCATCTAAATTGTTGAAATCCTGACCATAACCTATTTTTCCCCCCACTTTGGTAGGAACAAAAGAAGAGTTCCCCTCTCCTCCCTGTCCATGGTTATTATATTGACTACTATCTTTAAATTCATTAAGAGTTCCAGTACCACTCTCTGTTAGATGCCAAACTCCTACATAATTGTCGCCCCAAACATCATTTACATTTTCTTGATTAGAAGTAGTAGGATTGCCAAAATACATGGAAATCATTGTGTCTTGGGTGCTAGAAAGATTAACTTTAACCCAGGCTACTAAATGAGCATGAGTAGAGTTGTATATTCTATTATATAATTCTATTTCATTATCTAAGATGTTTCCTGAAGCATCAGAAAACATAATATCGTTACCATTGGCTTGAGCGTCGCTTTGAAGATCACTATCGAAGACATTAATAAGTACAGGAAAATTAGTTAAATCAGCACTAACTTTAGAATAGTCAATAGTGATATTTTTGCGAAATTTCCATCTACTATCAGCCCAACCAGGAACATAGTTCTCTGATTGAGTTGCAGCACGAATTCCAAAACGATCAGTGTTATTAGAATGAGAATTTGTGCCCAAAAGGCGAGGTACATCATGATAAGTCTCCTTTCTCTCCCTAATAAATCCAAATCCCTTTAATAGCTCTACCATGAATCCATTGGAGTCAAAAAAACCTTCACGTTGAACGGGGGTAAGTATTATAAGAATATTAGTTATAAAAATAAGAAGAAAAAAAATAGATATAAGATTTTTTTTGTGATATTTCATTAATTTTCTTCTCCTAAACCCTTAGACTATTCAAATTGATAGATAGGTAAGGATCGGAATTCATTTTCCTGAACTAAGATAATTTCACTTAGTATTCACGCTCAGCTTTGGAAACTCATCTAGTATGATCATATCCAGCGAAATTTACCAGATTGATTGCAAGGGATATTTTTACACATTGGATCAATATGTCAATCAAGCTGCGATATTTTTGGATTAAGAGTTTAAGAAAAATTCTAGATAATCCCTCCTTTTGGATTATTCTATCTGATAACAATCAATAATAGTAGTTTGATATATACATACGTACTTAGTCTTCTTCTAGTAATTCAGTGGTGCCATAAATGCTCGTATAGGATAATATAATATTAGACACGAATTTCCTAAGCTCAAAAACTTGTTTGCGGATCTTGGCTTTTTCCGAGGGGTTCTTGTCCATTCTCACATGAAGAGAGTGGACTTTACGTTGAAGCTCTTTCTGGAAAGATTGAACCAATGGAAAGAGATCTTGATGGACAATAATATTGCAGGTAAGGTTCTCTTGGCCTCCTCTAGAGTCAGGCCGCTCTAGGGCAAAGCCGAAGGACATCACACTGGTACGAACTCCATGGGACAACACAAAGTCATAACTCGAGGGGATCTCAACACCAAAGTCATCAGCAAACCCAGTCCCACTAAACGAACGATCCGAGAGATCCACCAGCTTGTTAAAGTTGTCTTTCAGAATCTCAGGTATGATGATAATCGGGATCGGGCCATGTCTCTGATCGAAAAAGCTGACGATCACGCCAATAGTATGGGTATCCAGTGCTGCCAACACCTCCGCCTCAGTGATGTCCGGGACTTTGGCTAGAACTAATTCTTTATCCAGGCCAACAAGCTCTGGTTTACGGATGAATTTCACGTAGACTATGGAGCCAACAAAGATGACGAACACAGCTAAACCAGCCACGAGGAGAACCCATTCAGGAAGCCCTGGGGCTTGATAGATAAATCGTTGAGCATCAATGCGTTGGGGATAGTCTCGAATGTCAAACGCCACTGGATTGCTATTGCCAGCCATATCTTCGGTCGAGAGGCGATAGATAATATCGAGGTTGGAGGTAGCATGGACAAAGTCCACTGTCACCATATACAGGAGGAACTGGCCCGTTTCATTGGCTACTTGAGCTGTCATGGGTACCTCCAGCCACTCCAGGTCGTCTTGGAGGAGGGCGGCACCATTCCCCCCTGTCTGGTTGATCTCCTCACTCGGGCGGAAGTAATAAGAGAGAATGACTTCTGCCACCCCCGAACCAAAGTCCTGGACCTCAGCATAAAAGGTCAAGTTGGTGGGATTGAGCTCATCATTCATCTCAAAATAGGCATTGAGGACGCGCGGAGGCGCTTTATCTTCGAGTGTAAAGGTGAAAGACTGGATCAATTGGATTTCATAGGTGATAGAATAGGTGACTTTGGTCACAACGGTCACGGTGACAAGAATTGGGGTCTCGAGATAAGAATAAGTAGCTAATGTATAATCGAGGAGCCAAAGAGTTGAACCAGGACTTTTAGGGGAAGTAATGATGAAAGGAGAGAGTTCCGTGGTGGTATTGAGGCTCAAGAGGAATTCCACCTGTTTGATCTCATTGTAAGAATCTGTAACATTGATTTCCAATTCATAGTGTCCCTCAGTGTCAGGAAGGGCGGTCGCGACAAAACTATGGATCACAGGTCGACTTTCAACATAGATTTCGGGTGAGATGCATTCGACCCCAAAATCAGTACCATCAAAGGGTTGAATCGTATAATACCAGACATCCCCTGGAACAGTATCATTGGCCAAGAGAACCCAGATGTTTTGGTGCATCAATTCATTATTACAATACCACACGATCACTGGTTGATTCTCGTCCCCATCTTCATCGTTATAGCTATAAAAGCTACTGTTAATTTCTAACGCTTCATCCTCAATGATAAATTCAGGATGGGCAGTTCCATGAATGGTAATTGTGGGAACAGAGTTCTTGATCACCATAAGAGACGAATTCAGGAACTCACTCCATAGCCCCCCATTATCACAGACTTTGATCGAAACTATCCACTGTTGCCCTTTCATCACATACGTGGCGGGAATCTCCGTGGCATTTGTGAACGCTGACTGCTCAATGCCATTCAAATACCAAAGGATTAAAGCAGAGGATGTATCCTCAATATCAAAAACGTCTGGATCTGTAAAGTTCCAGGTCAGAGCTAGACTGTCAGTTGTATAGATACTAAGGGCCCCCTGGTTGATCTGAAGATCAAACGCGGTCGGCGCTGAGTTAATAATGGTAATGGCATTCGACATATAAACGATTATGGAGTAATTATACCCGTCAGTAACTTGCACCGTGAAGTACCAGCTTTCCCCTCGGTTAGTCAACTCAAAAGGAACATTAGAGTGATTCGTAAGACTGTTTACAAGGATCCCATTACGGTACCATTGAATGAGCGCCTCAATTTGATTTTCGGAATCATTATCGGCATCGACAAAGGCCCAGGTTGTAATCAGAGGTTGGGTGGTGTTGGGAAAAATAGGGGTCAACAAAATACTTGTTACAGTCGGGGGAGAATTCTGGATCGTAATATTGAGTAAATAATACCAAGTACTATAGGATTCGCCATCAAAGACACTAATATTCGCATACCATGCCTCCCCTTTTCTAGTAAATTGAGAGGCAATTGCAGTAGTGTTATCGAAGCCTGGTACATAAGTGCCATTCCGATACCAGCGGATAAATGCTCCCTGTTGGGTATCCTTGGTATCGTAGTCATAGAACGTATAACCAAACACCAAGTTGTTGGTGGTATAATAGGTAAGACGTACCCAGTGTAATTCAACTATTTGAGGCGCGGTATTTCCAATGATAATCTGTGAAGAATTTTGAGGCGCCCCAAAATCCCCATAAAAGTCTCGGGGGCGCACATGCACCCACCAAATATCCCCTTTTTGCGTATAGTAAAATGGGACAGTTGTTTTATCATTCAAAGCTGAAATACTGATAACTGTTCCTGATCGATTTCGATACCACCGATATTCAGAGCCCACGGCAAACCCATCAACGATAGATAAGTCATACGCAGGAACCCCCTGGTCACCATCCAGATCGGACGCAGAGTAGTGAAGGTTGAGATTGAATACCGTCCCAAAACTCGTCCCCTGATATTCTGTCTCATTTAACTCTCCCTTAATCTCGATGTCCTCGGGCGCGAGACTGGGAGGGGTGTTGCCAATAATAATACTTATCCCATACCGTTTACTGTTGACAGAGTCGCCCTCTGCCTCACCATCATACGGAGTGATCGTCACCCACCACCGTTCACCCGCGGTGGTGTTTTCTGCAGACAAAGTGGTGCTATAAGTATCCTCTAAATAGTCGCCACTATTCTCCCAGGTAATAATCGTCTGGGTATTACTATCCCCAGGATCATCATCAGACCACGTATAATTCACCTGTAAAGGATCCGAGGTGGTGGTGCCCCCCGTCAGAGTGATACTAAAGGGATCAATGCGAGGTCTACTATTGATAATATCCGCCTCTTTCGCGGCCTCTCTCCATACCGATTGATCTGTATCATCAGAGACCGCAAGCTCAAATTTCCAGCTCTCTCCTTTGGTGGTGGCAGAAGCGGGGAGACTCACATAATCATCATAAGTAGCATTGTACTCCCAAATTGGAAATTCCCATCGATACCAGTGCACCCCTGAGACGGTAATATTATCTCCATCGGCATCCTCAGCTTGAAAGCTGATCACGAGATCGCTAATGGTAGTAACGGTTGTTTCTATGAAATAGGTGTTGATAATCGTTGGCTTCGAGTTTAAGATGACTATTTCAGTAGAAACACAGACCGCCCCATAGTCAACCCCATCGAAAGGCACAATCGAATAGTTCCACGTCTCTCCTTTGGTTAAGCGGGTACCAGGTACAATTAACGAGTCATTTAACGTTCCCTGTAAAATACCTTCTTTATACCAGCAAATTTGCACCACTTCGAGATCATCGCTCGGATCTGGGTCCGAGAATACAGACAGTATTGCAGGAAGACTCAACACTAATCCATTCGCTTTCGTAGGATCCATGGGAAGGGGAAGAGCGGAGGAACTATAGGGGACTGTGTTCTGAATGGAAATGTGGGCAGACTCGTAGATCCCTATCGAATAGTTCTCCCCATCAAATACTTGGACTGTGAACCACCAAACCTGATTCTTAGAGGTATTGGTGGCTCCAACGACTTTCTGATTGGCCAAGACGGTTTGATTCAACCCATTCTTGAACCAAGTAATCCGGGCTGATGTGTCATCTCTGAGATCATTGTCAATATCGAAGTAATCCCAATCCGCAGTTAAGTCATCAAGAGTGGTGGGATTGGACGTAATAATTAAGTTACTCGCCGTTGGGGCGGTGTTTAGAATGGTGACATTCGCTGCTAGGGATATAATACTGGACACCCCTTCTCCATCATAAGCTTGGACCGTGAAATACCACTTCTCCCCTTTGGTGGTGTTTCCTGCATCCAGTATCGCACTACTCGCCGATGTAAACCAGCTGCAATTCATTTCCCCATCTAAATACCATGTGATATTGAAGGTTAATGTATCACTAGTATCATTATCAGCAGCATCCCAACTAGCCACGAGGTCATTTGCTGTTTGAGGATCCAGGGTTAAAGCAAAGTCTTCAACAATGGGAACAGTATTGAGGATGAGTACACCAGGACTAAGGGTCTCTTCAGAGGAGTAGTCGCTCCCATCAAACGCTTTCAGAGTATAATACCAAATCTCTCCCTTTGAAGTAGCACTGGCAGGAACGGCTGTTAAATCGGAATAGGCGGATTGTAATCCCACACCCATGATATACCATTTAATTGTATAGCTTAAGATGTCGCTATCATTATCATTATCATCCCACTGTGCAACTAACTTATCTGTCGTCTTGGGATTTGAAATACTAATTGTCAAGTTTTCGACCACAGGAATACTATTCAGAATCTGGATGTGAGCTGACTCATAAAGCCCAGAATAGTCTTGACCATCAGATACACGAACGGTAAACCACCAGACCTGATTCTTGGAGGTATTGGTGAACCCAATAGCTTTTTGATTAGCCAAAGCAGTTTGATTCTCACCATTTTTGAACCAATAAATCTGTGCCAAAGCATCATCTCTGAGGTCATTATCAATGTCAAAGTAGTCCCAAGCTGCAACCAAATCATCAAGAGTGGTGGGATTAGCTGTGAGAGTCAGGTTACTCGCCAAAGGGGCTGTATTCAGAATTGTGACGTTTTCAGCTAGGGATATAATGGTAGATAGGCCTTCCCCATCATATGCTTGAACCGTGAAATACCACTTCTCACCTTTGGTGGTGTTTC
>JAHQWW010000107.1 GCA_029856365.1 Candidatus Hodarchaeota archaeon | reverse complement strand
GTTTCCATTGGGCAATCTATCCGCGTCACCCCAATAAGCTGTATAGTATTCATCGGTTCCAGTCCAAACCCACGAAATATTAGCAATCATGGTGTTTTCATCGATTGTTATCTCTAAGATACGTGAACGGAAATTTTCATCAATAGTTTCGTTTAGATAATCATTATCAAAAAGGATAAAGGTATTTTCATCTACTTTTTCCAGAGCATGAGCATGATAAAAGAGATTTTTACGCTGATTACCCCACTGATCAAAAAGAGTGAAATCCCCATGTTGTCCTAATCCCCAAATCACTTCTCCTGTAGCATGATCAATTTTATAGAATGTATTTATATTTCGGCAATTAAGATAAATTAAATCTTCTTCTATATCCCAAAAAACAGTATTTGAATGTGTGACATCCCTATTAGATCCAGTGAATTCTTTTGTGGCTGACCACCATTCAAATGGTACAAAAGAGCTCGTATTTAATTGCCAAATTATATCACCAGTCATATTCATTTCACAAATGGTATCATATCTATAAATCGCAGTTGAATCTATCAAATCAAAATACTCAATTAAATAAGAACTTAAAGTTATAAAAGTATTAGTCTTAGGATTAAAGGAGATATCGTGAAGACTATTAAACGGAATTGTGATATTTTCATTTGTTTCAATGTTCCATAAATAACTAGGACCTGTGCTTATTAATAGGAATGTAGTAGAATTAATAAGATGGACATAACCATAATTATTCTTGCTTGGAAATGATGAAATGATATTTCCCTCCATGTCAGTTATTTGGAAACTATATCGGCCATTCGCAAAATCCCGAAATTGAAAGATATTATAACCATC
The DNA here is from genome assembly GCA_029856365.1 of Candidatus Hodarchaeota archaeon. Classification (GTDB taxonomy): domain Archaea; phylum Asgardarchaeota; class Heimdallarchaeia; order Hodarchaeales; family Hodarchaeaceae; genus Hodarchaeum. Next base: position 12,442 of record JAHQWW010000107.1, on the reverse strand, counting down.
AAATGTTTTCCCTGAATGATTTACATAGACCTGATAATCAGACTCATGCAATTTTGGACGAAACTGGGCAATGATATGACTAGCATTTCCTGTAGATATATTTACTGGAAAAAAACTTATAGTTTGCCAATGGAGAAGAATCAATAGTGTTATCAATACGATATGAGAAAATGATCTAAGATACCCCTGATTCGACGAAAATCTGATTTTCATGAGATCGCTTCCGCTATTCACTATGTATCTAGTTGAAAAAAAGACAATATAGAGAAGGATCTTGAACTGTATCTTTTTGTTTGGTATTTGCCAAGATTTCAATTATCTTTTTTAATGATTTTTGTTTCTGTTACAAGTATTATTGCTATTATACTTAGAAATGCAGTACCAAAGATAACATTCGATTGTAATTGACCATTTGTAGATTTTTCTCCAGTCACCACTTCAAATTTTTCTTCATAGTAAAGTTCATTTGCATAAGAATTGGATCTAATATGGTAAAAAGTTAACCATCCAGTTTTCCAGTCCCACTTAAAAATGCTAGTTAGCTCATAGGGGAATGCTTGACCCCCTTCGTAATATATATCGAATGTTCTGGTGGTTTGGATTAATAGATCACCCTGAATCGAGAAAGATTTATCGTTTTTATAATAATTTCCCAAATAAGATTTGTTATTAACTGTTTTTCTAAGAATAGTATCTGAGATTGGCCGTTCTTCGAAAGTTATATTTGAGTTGAAAGTAATTTTACCTATTATAGGGCCATTGGTAGTTTTGGAAGTAATTGTATATGTTAATTTGGTACCTTTCTTAACAGTGACGGAAACAAACTCCCCATCAATAATTCCCGATACACTGAATTGGAATGGATTAGTTTTTGTTATGTCATAAAAATCTTCGTAGATATAGGTATTAGAATCACCTATATTTACTTTCCATTCAGGGTTGTTTGTTAATAAAATCCCATTACTAGCCAATATTCCATGAAATGAAATTAGAGTTATAATAAAAAACCCATAGATCAGGAATAGTATTTTTCTTTTCATAACAAGGGTATAATTCTTCAGTCTTTTATTTAAGAGTAGTTAATAGTGCATACAATAATTGATAAATCTCTCTCACAATTAACATACCCAATTTCTTGAAAAACAGTGAATCAATGGAAGATAATTGAGTCTGTAAAAATCGAAGTTAGCATTCTAATTGTTCTGCAAGCTCTATAACATAGTCTAATAAGCTCACACGAGATAAAATCCCGTAAAACTCAGCATAATCAGGATCAGAGTAGATTTTAAGTTTATGTTCCCAGATTTGTCTTTTTCCTTTCAAAATTAATAAAAATTCTTCTTTTTTCATTATTTTATCTCTCAACAATGAAAATAATTATTTTAAGGAACGAATACTTGGTTCTCACAAATTTTTACTACGACGATTCTTAAATAAAGTCATAATAGATAAAGGAATTTAACTAAAATACATTATGCACTTGAATGGTGGTTGATTCTATGGGTAAATGGAAAGAATTGGATGACACATTGAATAAGTATCTTAGGTTAAGTACATTTCCAATTGCAGTGAAATTATTGATAGATGATACTGATTTAAACAAAATTAACCATTTAAAAAGACTAAACAAGAAAATAGCACTTTGTCAAATATTTAGTTATTCTAGATACTATGGTTGGACAGTGGGATTAACAAAAGAAGATAATGTATGTCCTCTTGCAGAGATAGCTATGGGATTCGAACAACCATACAAATGGTTCCTAGAAGGAGAATTTTTTCTTCAAAGGTATAATAAAACTCCAGAAGGAGCGAAAAAAACATCAGAGTCGATTCCTATAATTCCATTTGGTAAATTCTCTGCCATTGTTTCGGGTGCTTTGTATAGAATTGATTATGATCCAGATTTTATTTTGATTTACGGTAACTCAGCTCAAATAATGAGGATCATTCAGGGTGCTTTATGGAGAGAGGGAGGTAGAATGACAATCTCTACATTTGGTGATGCTGTTTGTGCTGATACAATTTCAAAAGCATTTCTTATAGGAAAAACCCAAGTTGCGATCCCTTGTTTAGGAGATCGCCGTTTTGGACTGGCGAAGGATACGGATTTAGTTGCTTCAATTCCTTTAGGAGAAATTGAATCAATAAAAGAAGGTTTGGAAGGAACCCACAAGGCTGGTTCAAGAATTCCTATACCATTTGAGGTTTGCACCCCTGAATTCTTTTTAAAAATTCATGATTACATAAAAGAAGCTAAAAAGTCTTGAAATAACTATTGAACATCTTCACATATTAAAGCTCTTTCATCATAACTACATCAAGACCCCATTCTCTCTCCATATGCCTAACTGAACGATAACCAAGCTTTTTGTAAAAACTTATTGCAACTTCCGCCTTTTCTATTGTGACTAATTGAATATTGTTGAGGCCCGATTTTTTGGCTTTTTTTTCCAAATATTTCACTAATGATGTTCCAATGCCTTTTCTTTGCCATTTGGGTTGCACATAAACCCAATTAATTATACCTGTTGTATTTTTAATCTCTAGGGCAGCAATACCTACAATCTTTTCTCTAATTTTATAAGAAAAGAAATCATATCTCTCAAATTCTTTTATAAATTGTTTAGTAGACAGAACAGGATCCAAAAAATATTTCTTTGGAATTATTGTTCTGAAGGCTTCCCGATTTGAGGTGTTAATTACTTCAAGAACTTCCTTTATATCAGTTAAGGATATTCTTTCAATCATCTTCAATTCACTACTTATTCAAAATAACTATTTGAATAAATTTGAAGATCATGTAAAATTCCATAGGAGATCAAACGATGCTAATTCTGGTTCTACACGTTTCATCTCATAACCATATTCATTAGAACTAAGACAAATCAATGTAAGAGTTCGACTAACACCTGGCATATTGACAATCTTAAGTATATTATGTTCCAATGAATCAAGACTACGGGTTTTAATCTTTAAAACAACGTCCCAATTCCCAGTGATATGATGCATTTCAATAATCTCCAATTCTTGCTGACGTATCATCAAATGCTGTTCAGTAAAAGACCAAGCATGTTTAGTTCGATCTAATACAACAAGAATAAAAGCAGTTACCCCTTTACCAAGTTTCTTTTCATTAGTGATAACTGTGTAGCCTAAAATAATTCCCCTCTCCTCTAATGCGTTGATTCGATTTTGAACCGTTTGGGGTGAAATATCAAGCTCCTTGGCAATTTTTCGTCTTGAAATTTTTCCGTTTTCCTTCAAAAACTCAATAATTTTGTGATCTATTAGATCTATAACCTCTTCAAAATTGGAAGTCAAAGATTTTCACCAATGAATAATTGTCCATTTTTATATTTAAAGTTATTGAACTTCGTCTATCAATCAATATATTAGGATGATTTTTTTCTATTATTATCCAGATGAAGAAATTATCGTTGGTTGACAAAAATGAATACTAAGGTTTTATTGGATACGAAACAATCTCCTCTATCTCTTGATTATGCTGATTGGGTCTCCACTCTTCCTGAAAGTGAAATACGTCGTCTTTTGAGATTTTCTCCAAAATACTATTTTGGTGGGGGTAAACCAGGTATCCTCCCAATCGAAACATTCCATCAGATAATAGAAGAAATCATTTCAGAAGAAAAAATACTTCTTCAAGAAAAATCAACAAGGGTACTAGATAAATATAACTATGGCGCTACCGAAGGTAGTATTGCACTTCGAACAGTTTTGGCAAAGCGACTTAAAAAGCGCGACCATGTATCGTGTGTTGTAGAGGATGTTATTATCACTACTGGTTCACAACAAATTCTTTATGCTATTAATGATTGTCTGATTACTCCTGGTGATATTATTCTTACAACTCGACCAGCCTATTTAGGGTATCTTTTACCAGCTGAAAAACTTGGAGCTAAAATTATTACACTTCCCTCAGATGAGGGTGGATTAATACCAGAATTCATTGATACCGCTATTGCATTATGCCAAAAAGAATTCGGACGGACTCCAAAAATTCTTTACACCATTCCCTATTCGGATAATCCCAAAGGAACAACTCTTTCATCAAAAAGAAAAAGACAGATAATTGACATTGTCTTTGGGTACAATGATATTTTAATTGTGGAGGATGCAGCTTACAAAGAAATACAATTCGGAAAACAGGGGAATAATATTCATCCTTTGAAGGAATATGATTTCGATAACCAGCGAATTGCCTATTTATCAACTTCTACTAAAGAAGCAGCTTCCTTTAGGATTGGTTATAGTGTCTTACCTGAAGATTTACGACAAGCAATAATTAAAGCAAAAGGTTACTATGATTTATGTTCCTCGGAATTCGTTCAAGCAATTCTTGCACGTTATTATGAGAAATATATCGATTTACAGCTTCCACTAATTAGACGTGGTTATGAAGATCGTTGTAAAGCAATGCTTTATGCAATTGAAGATCACTTGCCCAATGGTTATTTTAGTAAACCTACTGGAGGATTCTTTATTTGGTATGAAACTGCAAATAAGAGTTTTGATACCCTCAAATTTGTTCAAAAGTCAATTGATAAGGATGTGGCCTATGTTCCTGGTAGTGCTTTCTACCCTCAAGATGGGTATTCTGTCACCGAAGAGTCTAAATTAATCCGTTGTGAAAGACCCACGAATACAATGAGGCTTGGATATTCATTATTATCCCCAGAAATGATTGCAAAAGGCATAAAGCTCCTTGGAAGATTGTTAAAAATGGAAACAAGATTTAGAATTCCTAGTAGTAGTTCATCTTTCTTTAACAAGGGTTCTTTTATAATCTAGAAATATTATGACTGACTGAGTTTGTTCTATTACTATTTTCTGGGAAGAACTAGGGGTGTTAATGATTTCAACTATTGTAACCAGAGTTACCATTAAGAGAGCTTCTATTAATATGGCACAGGATATCCGTGAGGTTCTTTCTGAATCATTCGCTCCTTTTCATCAATATTATACAGAAGAAGCGTACAAAACTACGGTTATTTCTATACACGAAATTGAACTTCGTATTATGAATAAGAAAGTTGATGTATTAGTCGCTATATATGATAATAACATTTTTGGAACAGCAACAATTGAAATGCAAGAAAAAGAAAATTGGTATATACGCAGTATGGCTGTTAAACCTGATTTTCAGAAGAAAAATATTGGTTACTTGATTTTAAGGGAAATTAATAAGTTAGCAAAGAAAATGCGGGTTAAAACTTTGTCATTAGATTGTTTTCAGCCATTAATTAATGCTCTTAATCTATATCAGAGTTTTGGATTTAGAAAAACAGGGGTAAAGAGACAATATCATGGAATAGAGATATTTGAAATGATAAAGAGGGTAGATTAAGCGTGTGTTTTATTGCTGGATATTTTGATAAATGGAGGGAATCTCTGTGAACAATCGTGCCTCAGCTTATATTGCAATAATCCTAGCAGCAATTTTATGGGGAACTCCTTACATTGTTGTAAAAATTGGTTTGTCTGTACTTTCCCCCCCTCTAACTCCACTTGGATACCTTATGCTTCGGTTTTCAATAACGCTTTTATTTTTATTTCCGTTATTTCTTAATAAAAATACACGAGATGATATTTTTATACTATTGAAGAATAAATTTATAGTATTTCTTGGATTGATCAATGGAATAGCGTATACTTTACAATTTTTAGGCCAAGTAGGCACAACTGCTGCATTAGCAACGCTAATGGTGAATACATACCTGATATCAACACCGATTCTGTCTTCTTATTTTTTAGGAGTTGAAGTTACAAAAAAGTTGAAATTAGCTATACTTGGAGGAATGATTGGATCACTAATTGCCTCTTGGAGCGTTTCAATTGATGTTGCATCTGAAAATATGATATTTTTCATTATTTGCACATTTCTAGTTCTATTATCTGGTCTAATTTGGGGCGCTTACGCAATTGTTTCTAACATAATTAACAAGAAAGCAGCAGAAGAAGGTATTATTGAAATGAATAACCCTCCAGCAGTATTTACTTCATCTAATTTTTACTCTGTACTAGTGATCGGTATTTTAATGTTTGCTTTAGGCCAAACCCCGAGAATTGAATCAGTAACGAAGGAAGCGTGGTTAGCTATAATCTATCTTGCATTGTTTTGCACAATTATCCCTTTTATTTTATATATTTATGCTAATCAAACCATTCAAGCTACTAAATTGAATATAATCCTCTTATTAAACATAATTGTCGGTTTGATCGTTGCTAATTTAGTATTATCAGAAATTTTGACAATTTTTGGAATATTAGGAAGTTTCTTGATAATTCTTTCAATCTATCTTGCGAGTTCAAATCTCAAATTAAATTCAAGTGCTGAAAAATAATTACATATAATCTTCAAATAGAATGTGAAGGTAAAAACTATGAATAAGAATGCGAACATAACAGTCCCTATTCCTTTCAAAAGGGCCCTCTATCTTTTACACCCATATAATACAGCTTTAATAACATCAAAGGGCAAAGATGAAAAAATCAATATAATATCTGTCGCTTGGATCACTCCTGTAAGCGTTGAACCTCCACTTCTATCCATGAGTATTCATGCAGAACGTTATTCGTTCAATCTAATCATAGAAAGAGAGGAGTTTGTTGTAAATATTCCATAATATGAACAAGCTCAAACAGTGTTATTCTGTGGCCGACGATCAGGTAGAAATTATGATAAATTTCAGAAAGTGCCTCTAACACCACAAAAAGCTAAAAAGGTCAAAGTTCCGATTATAATGGAATGCATTGCTCATTTGGAATGTAAAGTTGTAAAAATAATAGAATTAGGAGATCATGTTTTAATTATTGCAGCTTATGCTTTGAGTGATTATTTTAATGAAGTATACAACACAACAAAGTTTCAATCTTGCTTACATATAGGTTAAAATCTCTTCACAACGTGTATTAAGGAGATTATTGAACCTACTCTTTAAAGTTACACTTTATTTAAGGAAATTAATTGGGCTTCTAATCGTTTAATGAGATGAATTTTCTTAATAATGATATTTCATTGTGCAAGATACGTTTTAAAACATCTCACGCTTTTGTTGGCTGAATGAAGAAATTTTTAAAGATGGTAGTTTCCTTAAAAAATTCTTCTGGAATTTTGATTTTAAATTATGTCCTCTTAATCGTTAAATATTTTCATAGTTATTTGTAACTTATGAATCAGAGAATGTTAGATAGAATATGGGCTGTAATCACAAACGAAGGATATCTTAAAGGATTGACAAGGACCCCTCAAGGAAAAATTTTCGTAATAAACAATCCCAACACCAATCCGAAATTATCAATGGTGGATAGTGAAGATTATTTCGATAACGGGAATGGAGAACTATTTCTTGGGAGAGAACTACCCAATAAGAACAAATTGATTGAGTTAATACAAGAACACCAGTGATTAAGCAAAAGATTCATAGGAAAATATTCTCCTTTAATTCTTTTTACTTAAATTCATTCTAGTTTTTCTGTACATGAAGTTTTGAACACTACGGGGCGTTTATAGTTAAGACAATAGTTAGAATGGCTATCAGATGTATCAAACCATGGCATTTTACTTCCATTCTGCATAATCCGTATTGTTGGGAAGATTGAATGAAAAGCAGAGGGACACATTTTTCCTCTGTCTACAGGGTAAGTGAACACATCTCCAACTTTATGTACACCAAAACATTTGCCTTTTTCAAGGATATCGGTTATTTTAATTTCATAATTTGGCATGATTTAAAACTAATAAAAGAATATTAATGTCAATTTCAAGAATTCTTAACAATAAAAACACGCTATAATGAAAGATTTAAAACTGGTCAAGAAATGTAAAATCAATCTAATAGGGAAATATAGAGGAAAATTTCATGCTTGATCTCTTATACGGAGTAGTATTGTTATTTGAAGTAGTTCTTGCTATGATTATAGGGATATTTATTATAAGGAGAGATAGATCGCAAACATTAAATCAAGTTTTCTTATTGGTTATGGTCTCTTTTTCAGGTTACCTTTTCTTCGAGTCGATCATCTATCTCCTCGGAACCGAAGATCTATCAGTAGTAAATCTCTTTCGAGATATTAGCGTTTTCTTTTCCACTGCTGCAGTAGTTTTTCTAGTATTTTCAGCGCTAATTGTTCAATATGGTGACGTTGTAGTTCAGAGAAAGATAAATCTAGTGATTGGATTTATTGCTCTAGTCTTTCTTGTAATCATTGGAATTCCTTTTGATTCAGGAAGAATCATTGATAATTACGTTATTTTTGAACAGGTGGACCCGCAATTCGGCATTATCGGAAAAACTGCTTTATTATTCATTCCAATAATAGGAATCTTCTTTTCAATGTTTCAATATTTGAGAATTAGACACTCTAGCAGCGATCCAGTATTACGCCAAAAGTTACTCAGATTAGCTATTGGATTATTATTGATCACGATTGGTATTGGTTATTTTGCTCTTTTCCCAGAGTTCCGTTATCCAGGTCATATCTCTTATATTGCTGGTTTATTAAGCCTATTTTGGGCATTTAAATAATTAATTAATCGATGGTCTTGTAAAATGTCAAACGAATTAAAGGAAAAGCTACTGAGAGAGTTCCCTGGCAAAATGGAAAATGAACAAGCATTCATCATCCAATTCATAATGAATGAAGCCCAACAAGGAAATAAACCTCCATCTAAAGATGATATTAACAATTGCCTCAAAAAAATGATTAAAGAAGGGATTTTTCAAAAAAAAGGTCCTCTTTTAATATTAAAAGCTTCCAAATCACCTTCGGCTATCCCTGAAGAAAAAGAGGAAGAAGAACTGCCTATTATTCTTTCTAGTGCAATTATAGGGAATTTTACAGAAAATCAAAAGAAAATCCTTGCTGCCTTCCAGGGAAAATATGAGAATCGTTCAGCCATTATCATGAATACCACTATGATTGAGTTAACTAAAGGAAAAAAACCCCCAGAAAAAGAAGAACTGGAAAGAAGCATAGAAGAATTGATAGAAAATGGAATATTGAACAAAAAAGGAGATTTATTAATTAAAAAGCTTTAATATCATTTTTCAAACTTTTAATGACTTTTGACAGAGTGCATAAAAGGGAATTGGGAAAAATCATACAGTTCTATGATGAAAAAGTAACGAAACAAGGCATAAATTATTGGTGTTAAAAGAAACAAGAGTAATAAAATGGATAGGAAAGGTATAGAGTACAAAAAATATTGGCCCTTGTGAAAAGAGTATGTTTATTGCTATAAAGGAATCTTGAATCTTATCTTGGGACTGAAACAGTCGTGTTCATAATATCGAACAACTCGTTCGTAAGTTAAAACGCGCTGTACTAGTTTTAGGATAGGCTGTTCGATTGTATAGGTATTTAAGGACGTATTTGGTGGGGATAATCAAAAAATAAAAGAGAAACGGTGTTGATTTAATGAGAATAAATGGGAAACTAAAAAAATACGGCCTTTTTTCGTCTATTGGTGGTGGGTTAGCAGCAATTCTAATCTTCATCATTGCAATGGGCTTCTTTAATCCATTAAGCTTTCCAATGAATATCCCAGGTATGGATACTCCTTCATTACTCGAAGGAACTGCCTCCACTTACAAAATAAAAAAAAGCCTTCAAACTGAGTTCGGAAGTTATATCCCCCAGAATCTATCATATGACCCTCAAGTAGTCCCTACTCAGATTCTATCAAATTTGAAAAATATCGATTTACAAGGATTGACCATTCAGTCTGAGTTACGAAAAAACTTAGAAAAATACGGTTTTGCCTTAGTTGATGAAGGCTATGAAGATATTTATGAAATCTATCCACGTTTAGAATTTCCAAAGTTTATAACTACTGATCTTTGTCTCCATGCTTACCATGTATTATATGATATTAGTCTACGAATATTAGAAGGAACCTACTTTAATGATGATTTTGAGACAATGATGCAAGCTCTAAGAGCTGCACAAATAGCTCTTAGTGGTGAAGTTTCTGAAAATAACGTTAAGGAAGCTTTAACCAAAAATATTGCTTATCTTACTGTCATGCTTTACTTAATCGATAATACTACAATGATTCCCCAAGAGGTTGAAGGTCTTTTTAAATTAGAATTGGCAAAAATAAAAGCTGAAAAAAGCAGTCTATCAGCTATTTTTGGATATGAAGAGGATTATACTCAATATAAAGTACGAGGACATTATACACGGAATCCTCTCTTATCAAATTATTTCAAAGCCATGATGTATGCTGGTAGGATGGGATTTTTACTCCAAAGTCCGTCTGGGGAGATTGAAATGGGTATTAACCACACTCGAATGGCTATGTTACTCTTATCATCCTTCAACAAAACTATAGGTCTTGAAACAGTCTGGGAATATTGGGATCGTGTATACCAACCAACAGCTTTTTATGTTGGAGCTAGCGATGATTTAACACCCACTGAATACTACCAAATTTGGAAGAAGTTCAATTCTCCTGAAGGTGATCGTTTAGCTAGGGATGAGTTGATATTAGACATGATTAACGAGGTTAAAACTTATCGAAAACCAAAAATAAACTCAATGTTTGTTTTTGAAGCATTTGACTATGAGAATGTTACTCAAGGTTTTAGACTTATGGGTCAAAGATTTATTCCTGACTCTTATATTTTCCAGCAGTTGGTCGATGATAAAGTAGTAGGACGTTATTTTCCCAATGGTTTGGATGTATTTTCGGTTTTTGGTAGTCCAAGAGCGGAATATCATCTCCAATCAGAGAATGATAGTTATTCTGATTATAGTTCTCAGATCATCAAACTTCGCGATGAATTTGCCAATCTAACTGACAATGATTGGACACAAAATCTGTATTGGTTGTGGCTTTACTCATTGTTTCCAATGTTAACCCCAGCAACAGAGGGTTATCCTGGTTTTATGCGTAGTGATACCTGGTCAGACAAAGCATTAATGACTGTACTTGCTTCATGGGCCGAGTTACGTCATGATACCATCCTTTACGCCAAACAATCCTATACTTATAGGGGTACAATAACTGAACCCCTGAAAGGATATGTTGAACCCTACCCTGAAGTTTATGCACGGTTAGAAGCATTGGTTCAAATGATGAAAGATGGATTAGAGGATCGTGGGTTAATCATTGAAGGTTTTAGTAGCAAACTTGACGCTATTGCAACTAATTTTAACCGTTTGGTAGAGATCAGTATCAAAGAACTTGAGAATGTACAATTAAACGATAGTGATCTTGATTTTATAAATCGGTTTGGAGAAGAAATTGCTTCTATTGCCAGTTTTCATGATCCTGAAGCTGAACCATGGAAAAGTGAAGCTGATGACCGAATGGCCATTATCGCAGATGTTCATACAGATGTTAATTCTAGACGAGTACTCGAGGTAGCAACAGGTAATCCTTACGTTATCTATGTTGTTGTTCAAGATCATAATGGAAAATTACGCCTAACTCGTGGAGGTGCTTTTTCTTATTATGAATTCAAACATCCAATGACCAATCGCTTAAGTGACGAAGAGTGGCATGAAATGCTCGATACTAATCCTCCTTCATTACCTAAATGGATATCCAATTCATTAACTATACATACAAGTGAAACCATTCTAAGTGTGATTACTATTAAAGAAGATTAAGAATAAATTTCACCACTGACGGTGGGAAGTTCTTTTCTCTCTTTTTTTTCTTTCAAATCACATTTTAATGTAAATAATTACTATAATTTTACCTGCTTAACTTTATTTATATTTATAGTCTGGTATTATAAGACACGGAAGTTATAGTAATGGAGGAACAGCCAGATGAATTATTGCAAGGGAAAACCCTAAAAATCTACTGGTTTTTACTTACTCATGGCGAGAGTGGCATACGTGAAATAAAACGACATCTGAAGATAGCTTCGCCATCTACAGTCTCTTATCACATGAATAAACTTGTTGACGCGGGTTTGGTTTCAAAATCAACCGCTGATAAATATGTTGTTGAGGAAACAGCGAAATCAGGGATTTTTGGCCTTTACATTAAGATTGGTACACGAATGATTCCTAGAATGCTGTTCTATATTACTTTTTTTACAATAGGTTGTTTGTTATATTTGCTGCTGATCTTAAATAGAGGATACACTGATATTCATAGAGAAGATTTCTTATTTCTCTTCTTTATAATAGGTGGAATTCTCTTCTTCAGCTATGAAACCTATCGTATATGGTCAATGAAACCTTTGTAAAACTCACACAATAACTAATATTCTTATTTCATCTGGTAAGATTGGAAAGAAAAGAAGAGAGAGGGATAGGAATGGTTGTTCCTTAGATTCATTTCTTATAGAGTTTCCGTTTCAGGATAATACCACTGATAGTTTTCGAATTCTTAAGGTAAAATCTGGGATAATTCCCCGATCGCATATGAAAAAATAGCTGCCGTGATTAATAACCAAGCCCT
>JAHQWW010000106.1 GCA_029856365.1 Candidatus Hodarchaeota archaeon | reverse complement strand
GGGTGGTTGCTACTGATGCTCTTGCTCTTGCTCAAATATTCAAGGATTGGGGTATAAATCCCGAGAGTATAGGTGTTCAAAAACTAGTTATAGGTGCAGAACCGTGTTCAAAAAATCGGATGAAGAGGCTACAAGAAATCTATGGAGCAGAGATGATTTTTAATTTTGTAGGTCAAAACGAAGTAGGATTACCAGGGATTCCGTGTATCAAGGGAAACATGCATTTTCCATCGATCGCTATGTTTGTTGAATTGTGGTCGATGGATGGAAAACACAGGGTTGGTTTTGGTCATCGAGCAATTCCAGTGATCACTCCTTTGTTTAAAAAAGCTATGCCAGTGCTCCGTTATTGGACAAATGACATCGTCATAATGGAAGAAGGAAAAAACTGTCCCTGTGGACTCCAACTACCTTTATATCACATATTAGGAAGAGAAGGAACCGAGATACGTACGAGAAATAACGGTATCTTGATGCCTATCGAAATAGAAGATATTTTGTTCAGAGCCGCTATTGATGGTGTTTGGTACCAAATCGAGATAGATGAGGATACAGTAGCTATAACTGTTGAACATCGGGTGAAAAAGGAATGGAAAAAACTAGAAAACGAAATTGCAGATAATTTCACAGGAATCTTTGATCAAAAGGTTCAAGTAGAATGTGTTCCTGTTGGAACATTATATGATTATACAGAGATCCGTCCTGGTAAGCCTATCTCAAGGATAGTTGATCATAGAAAGACTGAATCAGTTCCTATATTGGAAGGTGCATAATCTTAAGCTTTCTAAAATTCTTTATCAAAATACCAAAAATAGCTATTAGTGGTAGGATAGAATAATGTCAAATTCTTTTGGTCAAATATTTCGAATCACCATCTTTGGTGAGAGTTATGGAGAGTCAATAGGAGTCGTTATTGATGGATGTCCACCTGGTATATTGATTGATCCCCAAGAAATCGAAGAGACTCTTAAGAAGGGTGAAGCAAGATACTTGCCAGGGATTACTAGTGAGCGGAAAGAATCTAATGAGTTCAAAATCAAATCAGGTGTTTTCAATGGATTTAGCACTGGTGCTCCTATTACCTTGGAGATAACCAATGAAGATCTAAGAGATAGTCCAGAGTATGAAAAACGGAAGCATACTCCACGCCCTGGTCATTCAGACTTTACAACGAGATTAAAATACGGTGGCTTCAATGATTACCGAGGAGGCGGTCGTTTTTCTGGTAGAGTGATGGTTGCGATAACAGCAGCAGGTTGTATTGCCAAGAAATTGCTTTTGAATTACGCAAATGTCCGTATCTTTACATACACTTCACAAATTGGCGGTATTTCATTTCAAATGAATGAATTTGATGAAGGAATTTTTGAAAGAGATCCCTATAATTATCTGTCTAGGTGCCCCGATCCTGAGATTGACCGTTTAATGGTAGAGGAAATTGTTAAGGTAAAAAATGAAGGAGATAGTATTGGCGGGATAATTTCTTGCATTATTAATGGCATTCCAACAGGTATTGGGGAACCACTTTTCAATAATATTGAGAGTTACCTAGCTTCAGGTATGTTTAGTATCCCAGGGGCATGTGCCATTGATTTCGGAACAGGATTTCGATTAGCTCAGATGAAAGGATCTGAAGCCAATGACCAATTATATTACAACTCTCAGAAAGGTCGTTTCAAGACTAAAACGAATCATAGTGGAGGAATATTAGGTGGAATATCAACTGGTATCTCTCCTATTACCTTCCGTTTAGCATTTAAACCAACACCGTCGATTCACATACCCCAACATACAGTTAATCTAAAAACAAAGGAAAATATAGTGATGAAAACAGGCGGACGGTTTGATCCGTGTATTGTACCCAGAGCAGTGATAATAGTGGAACAACTAACTACTCTAGTGTTTGCAGATTTGATCTTGTTAGCTGAAGTTAGCAAGCCTAAAAAGCCTTGATTTTTAGATGAGACGAAGGCAGCTCACGCGGGATCTTAGGATTAGTGAAGGATCTAGTTCGTCCCATGCTTTAATGATGTTTGGTTCATCCTTTTTGTGACATAAAGCAGCAATCGCAGGTCCAGTACCCGAGATTGAGACTGCTAGTGCTTTATTTTTTAAAGCGACATCCATTGGAGTGGTGTCGTATCTAAATGATCGTGCAACAAGAAATCCATTTCGTGTCATAGTCTTTAAGAAATCTGTTTTGGCTTTTTTAATGATTTCTCGCATTTCTAGGGCGTTTTGTCGAAAATTAGTTATTTCCTCAAAAAAATTAACTGTTTTTCGTGCCTTGAATTTACCAGGAATGAAAATTAAAACAATAATTTCAAGTGGAACTGGTACATGCCACAATAGCATATTCTGAGTGTTATTAGTGATGCAGAAACCCCCTAACAAAGAAGCAGTTGCATCATCTAGAGCACCCGTCACTGAAATCTTTGCTTGTATTGCAGCACTTGTACTAATGTCTAAAATCTGTTTTACAGAAAGTTGCACATTAGCAGCATTAACGGTCGCTAACACGGCAGCATTGATAACAGCACTAGAACTTTTTAAACCAAAAGCGATGGGAATATTTGAACCAACTACAACCACTCCCCCTAACGGCTTTTGTTCTCCAATGTAGGTTAAAGTATTTTTTATGGCAATTTGAACTGCGTGTGAAGGCGCCAGTAGCGGCTTATTCTCTTTTAGATGAATAATAACATCGGTAAAGAGGTCTTTTAAGCCTATAGCTGCTCCTGTTCCCGTGGCTAATGCGTTAATAACACTGATAGCACCAAAGGCGTGCCCGTGACCTTTAAAAATCTTAATTAGTGATTTCCCTCCAAATTGACCTCATAATTTCTAAATCGGGTTCTAAACTGGTCCATGTTGAAAAAGCTTTTGCTGCTTGGCTTAAGAACATTTTTACACCACTGATGACGTTTTTGTGATATTCAATAGCTTGCTCGACAAGCTTTGTTACCGATGGATTATAAACCATATCGAATACGAAGGTACACTTTTTTATCCAGCTTGTTGGAACAATAGTTGAAACAGTTTGGCCAGCCATTCCTACTGGAGTTGCATTAACAATCAAATCAATATCTGGCACAATTTTCGGGGAATCCGTGAGAGAAATATATTCTAATCCGAATTCCTCAGCTAACTTTTTCCCCTTAGCTTCAGTACGGTTAACTAATATACCATTTTTGTTTTTTAAAGCAACACATAACGCTCGCGCGGCGCCACCAGCTCCAAAAACAGCATAGCTACCAATTTGGTCTATGTAATCGGTCAATGCACTTCTAATTCCATCAATATCTGTATTATAACCTCGAAGTTTCTCTCCATCAAACCAAATCGTGTTAATTGCTTTTATTTCCTCTACGAATTGATTTATGGAGTCACATAGTGGAAGAATTTTCTCTTTAAAAGGAATCGTAATATTAGCTCCCAAAAAATTTATCTCCTTGAGACCCTCAATAGCTTTCTTAAGATCATTAGGAGCAAAGGCAAGATAACAGAAATTAAGATTATAAATCGAGATTAAAGCGTTCATGACTGGGGGGGAAAAAGAATGTGAAATAGGATTCCCTAACAAACACAATAACTTTGTTTGGGCATTAACCGATGTATAGAGGATTTCATTTGGCATTTTTAGCAGTTCATCCTGTATTACCGATTGAAAGTGCTAAAAGTCTTAGTAGTCCATATTTATTAGGGGTTTCACTTGAAATTTTACACATAGAAAATTAGCTAGCTGTATTCAAAATCCTTTCCTAGTTGGCACTAAAATTTTAAAACAGTAATTACGCAAGTTACGCAAGATGGTTTTTAATCTAGCCTTCTCTTCTTTATTAGTATAATCATAAATATCAAGGCAAAAATGAAGGTACTGTTTGTAGTCGTTGTGAATTCTAGAATTTCTACATTTAAACTATCTCTTTTCTCGTTTCTTCCTATATCATGAACAACTAATGTATACTTATGAACACCCATAGGTAAGTTATTAACATTAAAAGAGATTGTCCCATTTTCCCATTCTTCGGTCTTTACTGTATCATTATCCTTTAGTATTTCAAATCTTCCAGGATTCTTATCTCCTACTTTCCATTCGATTTTTTCTTCTGTCCCAAGATAACACCTTTTATCTGGAGGGGAATTGATTTCTGGTTTAGTAAAATCTGCTGAGAGGCAATAACCTCACAGAAATGGAGCAGTTTTTTTTGTTCTGTAATTCTAATTTTTGCAATTCTTAGGATGTACAATTGATTCAAATGTCTCTAAACCGCGTTCAAACGCATCTCATTCCTTAAAAATCAAACTCTTGACAGTGACAGGATACACTTCGCCATCACGGAGAGGCTCCCCAATATCTATCCAGTCACCTGCCTTCAGGATTAACTCATCAAGACAAATTAGGTTATTCTTGATCGAAGTTTCGCGACGGATGGTTGTTGCGAGAATTTTGGCAATGTCCATTCCGAAAAGTAAGATAATCATCTTTTTATTTACAGCGGAGTTGGAAAGTGCAGTTTCAAGAGCTTTGGCAAAAATTAACAACCTTTCACTTGAGGATAAGATAGGTCGTGTAAAATACAAGGCAACTAAATCCTTACCTTCCTCAAAATCGAAATTCTTGAAAGCACGATTTACTTCTTCCTCAACTTTTTTTGCACTAAAATTCTCATATGTCACATTAACAGGGATAACTGGCACATTAAACACTGGAAGTTTAATATTTTCATCCACAAAACAAGTAGAACCTGATATCGACAGAGAAAATGCTCCAGCGCCAATAACAGTAGCTCTAATTTTATTATCAGGCTCAACTATAGGTAAGTTCAGATTATTCATGAGATTCCTTATTTCTTGAGCAAGATATTTTCCAATGTCATCATATTCCTTCGTACTACCATAAATCATCTCTGCAACTCCACCTGAAAATGAGTATTCGTCTATAGGTACGGTAAAATCAAGATTATCGGTTAATATCAATTTCTTTGCGATGTTACTTTTCGCTGGCCCTCTCATTACTTCAAGTAATATTTCTGCATATTTTTTAGCGAAAATTCTCACATCTTTTTCTGAAATGATATCCCCCAGTTTGTAATTCAAGTTCAGCTCCTGCATCAGAAAATGACTGGGTTCATCTATCCTCCAGATCTTGAATTTTTTATCTATTCCTAACAATCGACCGCCTACTCTTATGGCTGCTGTACTGTGAATATAACCTTTTGATATAATAGAGAGTTTACAAGAACCTCCCCCGACATCTACATTCATTATCGTCCGTTGAGTTGTTTGAGATTGTTTAACTACACCACTTCCCATAGCTCCAAGAAGAGCTTCAAAATTAGGTCCTGCAGTCGCACTTACGAATTTTCCTGTTTCAGAAGATATTCGATTTACGATCTCAGCTGCATTCTGTTTTCTAGCTGCTTCTCCAGTAACAATCACTGCACCAGTATCTACCATATTGGTTGCAATATTAGCTTTCTTATATTCCTCTTGAATGAAGTTTACAACCGATTCAATATCTATAGTGTTGGAATTAGAGAGAGGAGTAAAAATAATCCGCCCTTCGTAAATTAATTCACGATTAATTGGAAGGAACCGATTTGAGGGGTTAAAAAAACTCTGTTCCCGCTTTAAAGTAATCCTAGAAAAGACGAGATGAGAAGTGGAAGACCCTACATCGATCCCGACGCTCAATACTTTCAGATACTCAACATTATATTCGAGGGAGTTAAAATGACCCATTAGAATTGCAGCAGAAAACTCGGATTCATCCAGCTTACTCTCAACTACATTATTGTCCTCCTGAGGAGTGGCTGTATGGTTGAGCCGAACTATCATGATCTTCATTTCCTTTCCGTGATGCTCGGGGATCACCACATTTTCAACCGAGTTTAGCAGTTGAGTTTTCATTTTTTGGGGAATATCAAATTTTTGCTTACATACTGTACAATAATATCGAATATCGGTTGATTGATCACTCCCTGGCATCACAGGTCCCTTTGTTTTGGATCGGGAAGACTCTCCCATGATTTGTTGTTTGGCACTATCCAGCATCACATTGAAAAAAGGGATTACCGACTCGCAAAGGCCATCAAATTCTTCTCCAAGTTGTAACACAGATGATAAAGCAGGTTTAAATTCAGTGATCAATCGTCGGAGCTTTAAATAATCATTAGTATCTTCTTCTTTATATTTTTCCAGAATAGAATTATATTTACTGATAAATGAGTCTTTTAGCTGTGCGGTATCTTTGTTAATACTCTTTTCAAAGAATTTGGAGACTATCCCACTGATTCCAGACTTTACGCTTTCAATATCAAGCTGAACTTCTGCATAACTGGTCATTTCATCTAACTCCTTATCAGAGACCGAGTTTCGTCATCAATCCGCTATCATTTTTATTATTTAAAGATATTTTTATATATGATAAGATACAATATTATATCAAAAAGTTTAATTATCAGATCCCAAAATCTATTAAGTAATGGTACAACAATCTCCAAAACGTCGTACAAACCAAACTCGAGTTGAAGAAATCTTCCGATTCATAGATTCACAGAACGACGTATTTCCAAAAAGTCGACTGAAAGAAATAGGAATGAACCCTCACTCGGCTGAAAATTGGTTGAAATTAATAGAATTCATACAAAATCAGCCCAAAATTCGATTAGTGCAGACTGGGCATAATACATTAATAGAAAAGGTAGAAGGGAAGTATCAAGCACTAATGCGAACTCAATTTATAGATGAATCAATTCCTTTTGAGCAACGACTCCAAAGCATCACCGATTATTTAAAGTCATTATACACACGGGAACGGACAGATATTGGACGCATTCAGAAAAAAGATCTCTAGCTTAAACTATTTTTGATTCAAGAGGGAGTAAAGCTTATTTAAGCCCAAAAACTGGTGTCCAAAAATTGCTTGAAATAGAAGTATTAATTCAGATTTCGGGTATACTGCTTATACTTATTTGCCTAGATAGGAAAATTTTTCATCATCATATGTTCTTAATATTCTTACTGGATAAGTGAGTAATATGGAGGAAAACGGTTATAAGTTTGATCAGTTCAAATCCTTTCTTTTAGAAAGCAATGTACCAGAAAATGCGATACTTGGCTTCCTTGAAGCTGTAAACGGATTTATTCGGTTTCTTGAAGAAAAAAATGAAACAATTAATTCCTTTTCTTACGGAAAATTGATCGAATATTCAGACCAGTTAGCCTCAAAGGATAGAGTAGCGGCAAGACATCTTATTCTTGGTCTTTGGAGATATTTCCCTTTTATCGGAATGCACAACCGTATTGAGGAACTTCTTGATATAGCAGAATCAGCTCCTGCAATGAATACTCTCTATGACCGAATAGCTGAATGGCATGGAGAGACAGTACGAGATGAAATTTTCAAGGATATCGAAATTCCTCCGCTCGGAGCTCATCCTGAGAAGAAACCTGAAGTGACAAAATTAGTAATGAAAAGATTAGAAGAAAGATTAGGAAAAGAAAAGACAAAAGAGCTGCTGCGGCCCTGTTTACATGGTGGACCACCAGTTGGAAAGGATAAAGAGAAATTAAATGAATTAAAGGATTTAGATAAATTTCTCAAGATAAAGAATCAAGAATTCGTGAATGAAGTTGAGCGACATAGAAGCGATGGAACAGCAATGTTTGCCCAATTAGTAGATGATGAAGTCCTTGATTATGTAAAAACCATCCCTACAATGGGTGCTGGAGTACGGGACGATAATAAGATTATTGTTACAAAAGTTCCTTATCAAATTAAAAAATTTTTAAAAGCAGGTCCAAATCACATGAAACGATATTATTGGTGTTATTGTCCTTGGGTGAGGGGAGCAATAAAGGATGGAACAGAAAGAGAGATCTCTCCGAACTTCTGTTATTGTAGTGGAGGATATTTCAAATTATATTGGGATGAGATGTTTGATCAGCTTATAAACGTAGAGCCGCTGCAGACTGCTTTGTGGGGCGATATGGTTTGTAAATTTGCTATAGAGATACCAAATGAGATTATGAAAGAATATGTTCGAAAATAATCAACAATAAATTGTCTACCAATAATTTTCATATAGATCAAACCTCGATTGTAGTTTTTTCAATTTTTATAGATATTATGACAAATTTGTCGAAAAATTCCTAAGAAAAGGTTCATTCGTGGGACAGATTCCATATATCGTTTATAGTTGTCCCCGAACTTTTGAATAAGTGAGTGGCCGTCTTGACGTGCCTGTATATAGATTGAAATCATGGATCCAACACCCAAAATTGCAACAATGCAACTTTGAGCAATTAAGGTTAAAGTAACATTGAATATCATCCAGCTAAAATATTGAGGGTGTCTACATACAGAGTAAAGTCCCCTATCAACTAAGATTGTAGTGCCTACCCCAAACCTTTTTCGATGCCCTGCTTGTGCTTCTATATTACCCATTTTTTGAAGATTAGAAACATCAACACCTCCCAAAATTCCTCCTGTTATCAAGATTCTACCCAAGTAATGAAACTGCTAGAAATCCATTCAGATTATAGAATAAAAAACTTGTAATAATCTGTACAATCATAAAAAAGGACCAAATTTTCCATCATACATTCTCTTGAGACTCTCGCATGGACAACTCTTATTTTTCTTTCCTTTTTTCCGTAAACCAAATAGATCAGGATGGTCATCAATATACCAATAACAATGCTTGTTCCTCTTTGGTTACAATAACCATGTCGATATCCGATTTTTCCCACACAATACCATTTGTATAACTACCAAGCACAAAAACAGCGAGAATACTATTATCGGCTTCAATCCTGTTCATAAATAACTCAAGGGCCTTGTCAAACTTCTGACGTAAATCCTTATCCTCAACCAAGCTTTTTCCTCAAGCTAATAGAAGAAATTAATCGTCTGGACGTAGAAAACCTCTCTTTTAGTAGAAGACAAATGGAAGAATGAACTCTTTTCTATAAAAGTATTTTTTTCGTGGCAAGCTGGAGGATTTTTAACTTGGAATTTTAAAAATTAATGGGCCAATTTTCGTCAAATCATCAATTTTAATTTGATCAAAATTAAAATATATTTACATATATAGGTTTCGATGCAGGTAATGGTAGATTTCAATCATTTACTAAACAATGAAAACGGAATTTTTGGGAAAAAAGAAGAAGTTGATGGTCTCACATAAATAGAGGTTCAACTTCTGGTTTTGTTAAAATATAAAGCGCAGCAACACCAAAGATTGTCCCCACTGGGATGAGGAATAAGGAAAAAGCCCCGATTATCATTGTACCAATTCGACCAGAATTCTTGTACTGCATTAGTTTAATTCCACTAAAAATAGCTGTGAGTGAAAAAATAACAAATAAAACTGCGATCAAACCAATAAATACAGCAAGAAAAGTAACTATTGTTCCTGATGCTAATACGCTACTTTCTTCTGCTGACTCAATTACACCCTCAGATATTAAAGTAGGGATAAATACTGCAAAAAAGGCGAATAAAATAGATGCTATTATGCCCATAATTCCCAAAACGATCTCAACTGTACCAATGATTTGGACATAACCTCTAATTTCTTTAGTACGAGGTCTTTGCGGACTGGTCAATGCTGTCCCGCAGGATTGACAGAAGAATTCATTTGGTTTTGCTAATTCGCCACAATTTGGACATTCATTTAAACTCATAATAATTCACCAATTAATTGTGAAATTTTCTCTATCTAAGAGTTATTTGTGAAATTTAAATAGCTTATGAATGAGGTTGGAGTATTACTCATTTATTGAAGTATTTTAAGAAAAAAAGAAATTTCTTCTTTATATTCTGCAAAGTGTCGGTTTCTCAGTTTCCGAGAAAAATAATCTTAAAAACTATTTAACCAAAACGACTTCAAATGTCATTAGATCCTCCACAGAAAAATAATGGAACAAAAAAAAGCGCTGAAGTCTTGAAACTAGGTGTTACACTCGTTTTTGGACTACTCTTAGCCTTTCTTATGGGGAATCTTAGCTTAGAAATTATCGGTATTGAAGTCCCTAATTTAGTACCCTCTGATATCATTATCTTTATCTGGAATATTATTAAAAACCCCAATTTTATCCCTATAGTTATTTTTTGTTTCTGTTATTCTTTTTATCTAACAATAAGGGGTTTGTGGTCGTTAATTGAAAAATTTTTGCCCCCTCAAAGCTCTTCCTTGTTCATAATCCCTTTTTCTTATAATGAAAGGTTTCCTAAATTCCTTGACATTTGTTTATTGATCTCAATAATTTTGCTTGGAATTCTTTATGTTTTAATGAATATAGAATCTATTAATATTGGTTTTGCTTCTCCCTTTGCTTTATTTTTTCTACTTATCATTTTTCTCTCCCTTGATATTTTTTTCGATTCTGATGTTTCTTACAAGAAATACGGGAGTCCAACTGCGAGATGGACATTAACAGTCAATCGTGTGTTGAGTAACTATCGTCGTAAGTTAATCGGTTTTCTTCATGAGGATTTTGAAAATGACCGTGAAATTCCTTTTTTCTTTTTCTTTGTAGTATTATTATTGGTCATTATCCAAGTACACATATTCTTTGTATTCTTTTCTATTGGATTATTCGCTATATTGAGATTCTATTTTAGTAATAGAAGTGTCCCAGACCAGCTTTATCAGATCTCAATGACAATAGAAAGAGGCTATACTGCTGAACAATTTGGAAGTTTAAAAGCTGGTATTCTAGGACTAATTGTTTCTTCAACATTATTCATCGAAGTGTACTCAACAGACTTTATTGATCCGTTAACTCCTATCCTTACAGCTTTCCATCAGAATTGGATTATTTTTTGTCTAGTTTTAGTAGTCACATGGATCAGCTGGGCTCATAAGCGTTATCTAACAATCTTCCTGGGTGTTTGTGTGAGTCTGATGGTGATTCCTTTGGATATGGTGGTGATTGCAGTTCTATTGATTTCCACCTTTTCCCTACTAATAATTGGTGCAATTTTACGGACATATGAGATTAGGGAACCAGATATTGAAACAAAACGTCTTCAGGAAGAGATTTCTAGAATACTTCAGGTAAAAAGTCGGTTTAGAATAAGTGAGTTACAAAACGAATTGGGGTCTCTTGATAATGTTAACCTTAAAAGAATGATCCGAAGAGTTGCCCCTGATATCCAGAAAGTACTTGATTATCATAAGTATCCTACTTTTGCCACTACTGAGTGGTTAAACTCCTTTAATGATTTACTCTTGGAAACAGTTCAAGATAAACGCAGAATCACTTTGAATAATCTTGCTGAGGAATTAGATGTCAATCTGAGGTGGTTAAGAGATTATTTAGATCAAAACTCAGATGAAATCGAAGGAATTTTCGTTATTCAAACATTTAAAGGAACTAGTTTTCTTATAACCCCAGATTGGTTAAGTTCTTTTGAAAAAAATCTATTACGAAATATAAGAAAGGAAAAAACAATCAAATTATCAAATCTTGCTGAAAAATTAGACGTGAAAATAAAGTGGTTAAGAGAATTTATTAAAAAAGATGCAGAAATCATTAAGAACAGTATAACCCTGTTGAGCTCCAGTAATGTGAACAATCCATGCATAATTGATAGAAAACTAGGTCCTGTGATCCGAATTTCTGATTTAGCAGATATTCTCCATACGAATCCTGAAATACTGAAAAAAGAATTAGTGAAAGCACCCCAAAAAGGAACATTCATTAAAGACTCTGACTTATTCATAACGGACGGTTTTCTTAAATTTGACCAAGAACTTGGGGATCTTGCTCGTGATATCAAAAGGGGGAATGCAATTCCATTTAAACGTTTAGAAAGATCTTTAGGTAACATTTTTGATGGAATAAGATTCGCTAGACACTTTGCTCTTGATGCTGGACTTATTTTAACACAAATGAAAGGCAGATTCTATCTTGCGGAGAGATTTCAAGCAAATTGTCAATTAAGAAATGAAGAAATTACTTCTAATTCAACATTTTATCAGTGTAAACGATGTTTAAAGTATCTCTGTCAAAGTTGTCATAAAAGTTTAGAGTTAACGAGAATGTTAACATGTCCCTCATGTGGTAATAAAGATTTACAGGAATTGCCATTAACCTGTCCTCAATGTCTCATAACAATTGTTTCAGTTGAAGAATTAGGAGAGAATCTATTATGTCCGTCGTGTGAAATAACTTGTCAAACTACTAATAAACTTTCAGACTATTCTATTCAAGAATATGCATCCTTACGTCGATTAAACCAAATAGAAAAGATGTTACTTAATGGGCAAGTTATTCCATTTGAAAGTGACTTATCCTTTAAAGCTGTACGTGAAACACTGCGACAAAGACTTCATCTGAAGAAGGTTTTCTTAACACAAATCGACAAAAAACATTTCAGAACACAAACATTAGGAATTACTTGTCAGGTCTGTCAGAATGTATTTAAGAACTCAACAGAAATATATTATTGCAATAAGTGTTATCGCCCAGTTTGTTTATCATGTTTTGTGTTGAAAGAAAATTGTCCTTATTGTGCTGGATCCTTAATAAAATACCCTAAGGAATGTACCAAATGTCAGATTGATTTTATTCATCCTAATCAAGTTGAAAAAGAGAATACTTGTCCACTTTGTCAAAGAAAATTGATTTCATAATATTATAAATGACTAACTAATATTAACTGCATTAGAGCCTTATTGTAGTCAAATATTCACGTATTACCGAAAATATTTAAGAAAAGCGATAGATATCGAATAAGACGAAATCATGACACATTTTTTAGAGAAAATAATGAATCCAAAATCTATTGCTTTTCTAGGTGCAAGTAACAATTTTATAACGATGGGTACTGGACAACTATATGTTTTGCGATCTCGGTTCCAGGGAAACATCTATCCAATTCACCCTACGGAAGAATCAATTTTAGGATTCCCGGCATATCGAGATTTGGAAGATCTACCAGAAATTCCTGATCTTCTTGTAATTGTCCTTCCAACTCGATTGGTTATTAATTACCTAGAAAAAGCAGGAAAACTAGGTATTCCTTATGTAATTATCGTTTCTGCAGGTTTCAGTGAGGTGGGTGAGACTGAAAATCAAGTAGAATTAAACAAAATAGCTCAACGTTATAGAATGCGCTTCATTGGTCCAAACTGCATTGGTATAATAAATCTTCATTGTAAACAAGGTATTTTTAATTGTACATGGTTTCCTTTCGAATTACCCTCAAATCAAGAAGGAAATATTTCTTTGATCAGTCAATCAGGGTCGTGGATTTCCCAAATCCTTATATGGATAGAGAGAAGAGGATTGAGACTTGGAAAAGCAATATCTGTTGGCAATGAAGCC
>JAHQWW010000105.1 GCA_029856365.1 Candidatus Hodarchaeota archaeon | reverse complement strand
CTGATGAATTGCCAACTCCTAGTGTTGAAGTTGTTGAAACTCCATCACTACGTCCTATTATTCATAAAACCCCCTCCACTACCCCACAACCTTCTACACCACCAATTACAGAACCTTCACCTGATGCTAAACCCTCACCTCCAACCATTCCCTCGGAACAGTCGATAACCCGTCCTAAAATTAGTTTTTCCTTTCCTGAAAAGCCAGACGAACCAAAGGAAATTCCATCGGCACCTTCTCCTACTCCTGCACCTATTGAATCCCCGAAAAGTGAAATTACACCTCCAACTATCCCAAAAATTTCGTTTCCATCAATTTCTAAACCTAGTTCAATACCTTCTCCGAGCCCTTTATCTCAACCTAAAGGACAACGTGAAGAAGATCGCGCAACAGGAATTGCTATTCTTCGTAAACAAATGTTAACTGAATTGAAAAAGATTCGGTCTGTTGTTTCAGAACAGGAGCGATAATAATAAAAAGGTGGGGGAGAAGAAGAGATTAGCTGCGCTTCTTTCTTAGGTACATCCCAGACGCGACTCCTGCTGCTATTCCTGTGACCAATGCAACACTAATTAGTCCTAAGACGGGTAGAATCTTTTCGGGAACAAAAAGATCTTCAATTTCAATGTATTTGGAAAATGGATCACTAACCAAGACATTTCCAGCAAAATCAATTATTTCTAGGTAAATTTGACTGTCACCATCACTGAGTCCTGTTGCTATGGTTCTCCATTCATCGGTTTCTTTTGAACATTCAAATACATTCCATGAAGATTGTTTAATAAAGATTCTAACACTCGCAATTCCCCAGTTATCTAAAGCTACTACTTCTACGTCCAACACACCTTTAGATGCGAGTAAAACTTCTTCGACAGATACTTTTTCAAGTATAGGCAGTTCGAGATCCTGTACCACTGCACCAGTAGAGGAGTTTATTGAAATGCGAGCATCTCCTAGGATTGTTGGTAAACTAGTAACTTCCCACTCATCATACATACTTGATAATTTCGCGGGAGATACAAGAGACTGTCGAACATTCATTGCAATCAGCCCATAACTAACCTCTATGGTTCCAGCTTTTAATTCAGGGAAGAAAAAAGTTATTCCAGATGTAGTAATCTCATAAGTTTCTGCTGGATGTTTAATAGTGCTTTTATCAAGCTCGAAACCAACTGGAATATAGTCTTCTACCATAAGAAAATTCTCAGTCTGCTCCGTATTAGTGATAGTTAAAGTAACAAAGACAAGATCCCCTTTTTGAAAACCTTTCATCTGTGAATAACTTCGTGATAATTCAAGCCCATTTGAACTCCTGATTTGTATACTTGGTTTTTCAATATTAGTTGTCAAAGAGGGGTCAGAAAGTGAAGGAATGTTTAAAATAACAGCTGAAGCTGAGTTAGAAACCGTAAGCTGAACAGGACCGTATCTTCGAGTTATGATTCCAGGCGAAAACTCTGTTTTATCCAAATTTGATAATTGATAAGAGATTTCAAATCCAAGAATTTCATATGTGCCTGTTTGAGAGGGAGTTGTATAATTAAATTTGACTATTGTTTGCTGAGTAAGCTGGTTAATTGACTGAGGAAGATTAATCATTGGTGTGAGATCCCCATCAAGTGGAATAACTGATAAATTGTAAGCAAAAATCTGTGGGGAAGTAGGTGTTAATGTTAAAGGAAGGGTGACTTGTTGACCAATAACACTGCTTATTTCAGTTGGGAGTTCAATAGAAGGCAAGCTTCGAAGTATCTGGTTTCCATAAAAGTAGTAACTCACATTACCCAGCCCTTGTTTCTCCAGTTCAATGAAATTCTCACCTATAACAAAATATTGTTCCAGATCTAGATAGATTGTAGGTTGAGAGGAAATTGAGAGATCATAGCTCCCAATTATATTGTCATTGACAATTAGAGTGACTTCTGCATCCTCATCAGAGCTTACTTCACTTTGACTAAGAGCCACAATCGCGGAAATTGCTGCAGCAGTATCAGCTGTATTACCCCACCCATACCAAGATTGACGCTGTAACAACCATTGAACTGCTGAACGAATGATTGGCATTAAAGCAGCGGGATCATTTTCAACTAATGCCTTCAAAGCTAAAGCTGTTATTTCAACATCACCTCCTAGTGCTCGCCAGTATTGCCCATCTGTGGTATAAGTCCAATAATAATAACCATCAGAAGAAAATTGAGCTTCATTCGTCAAATAAGTGATGAGAGTTGTTTTGAAAGAAGATTGACCAAATCCTGATCCAGGAACACTATCCAAATATAAACTAGCTAAGTATGTAGAACGTTTATTGTCGTCATTCCAAGCATTGGTAATATAGCTCAGTGCTTTTGATATAGAACTAGACTCATACAAATTATTCCACTGTAAAATTGATCTTAGAACAAAAGCGGTGAATGATGTTTGATCTACTCCTCTCCAAGAATCAGGTGTCCAAGAACCATCGGAATTCTGATGAACACTTATCATGTTAATAGCATTCGTAACTACATTGGGGTCAATATAGAATCCACTTTTATTTACCATTCCTAAGCCATAAAGGACTAGACTGGTCATATATAGACGGGAGGAATCATCGTACCACCATCCCCAACCTCCATCATTGTGTTGTTGACTATAAAGACGAGATAATCCTGATACAATCATATCTCGAATTGTTTCTTCTGTATTGTTAGTGAGTTGCTCTGTTTCATCAAGGTATTTCAAGACTAAAGCATCAGGAATAAGACAAGAAATCGTTTGTTCTGTACATCCATAAGGATATTTTACCAATCTCTCCCATGATGTGAGGGCTATTGATCCTAAGCCAAGTGAAAGCTCAAGAAACTCAGATTGTTGGACTGTTTCTGAATAACGGATATATGAAAAGCTTGGATCGCTAAAAACAAAACCACTAGCCTTAACTTCAGATGTAACTCCATTAGGAACGACCTCTAAACGTTTTCGGATGGCATCTTGATAATTAGTCCCCTCTACCAAGGTATTACCATAAAGTGTGATATTAAAGAAACCAACTTCTTGGGCTAAACATGCCCAACCGATAGATCCTAAGAATCCACTTGGAAGCCTTAAAGTTTGGATATTTCGCCCTAATACAAGTATTCCAACTTCAGTTTCAATCTCAAGAGTGATGGCAACGTCATTTTGCTCGTCAAGGTAATTATATACAATCCCTTTGATAATAAACACATCATCCTGTAAAACAAAAGGTTCTTTATTGATCTCAACGAAAAAGGGAAGAAATGTTTTAAAGGAGTATTTATGCAAAATTCCTTGTCCTGATTGCGTAGTAGCTACCACTCGTACAGTCCATTCACCAATGGTATCAGGTAAGAGCAAATCCATCTCAAAATATCCCTCTTCCACAATTACTAAAGGACTCCAATAAGCATTTTCAGGTAAGTTATCCCGAATTTCTCGCTTTGTTTGAGTAGATGCCTCATCAGCGCTATCTTTCCGTGTATTAGATCCAGGAACTGGTTGGCCCTCATCCATTTCAGCATACTCTTGATTATAGGCTACATCTTCCATATAATAGCCGAAGAATCCCCCCCTTCTGATAGGATAGATGTCGTACCACCAGAACCACCAGTATCTTTGCTGACTCTTCCATGAAACAACTGTCCATACCGAAGGCCAGTATTCTTGTTCATTGAAATATTCTTGTTCTGCTTCAGGGTCTGCTTGAACTCCAAATACTGAACTATCAATGAACGAAACAACCAGAACAGCAGGAAGAGCCTTGTTTTTAGAATCAAGAATCTCGATACTGATCTTGGCCGTGTCTCCTGGTTCGTACACAGATTTATCGGAACTCACTTCCACTAAAAGTGTGGTGTCGATCTCTAAGCTTAAGGAAGCTTCAAGAATGGTACCATCGTCCAAGATAGCAAATGAATATACCCAGAAGCGAGGGGCAAGGAATTGAATATTCTGGATTTTAACATTAAAAATTGTTGTAGAAGAAACATCAATATACTCAGTGACTACTATTCCTTTTTTAACGAATTGAACCATCACTGAAGCATGAGTTTGACCTTGAATCTGCCCAGAAATGGAAATACTATCTGCTAAAGAATAATGGGTCTTATCAGCGGTGAGAGAAATTTCGTAAGTAGCCCCAACATGAAATTCAACTGATTTTGAAAACCTATAGTAAGTCCATGAACCATATTCACTATCATATGTTGTTTCTAAGTAACAATAAATGACATATTTACCATTTGGAGCGAAGGAGGACAGCTGAAATTTAACAATACCACCTTGGGATGAAATATCCTGAATATCTTCTCCTATTAAGTCATAATCAGAATCAAAAATTCGGAATTGTAAGCTACCATCAATGGGAGTGTTTGAAACCACGTTTTGAATGAATACCTCGAATTCAATCTTATCTCCTGCTTTATAGGTACTAGTACCAAGATTAACTTCAACTGAATTTCTATCAACAGTGAAGTAAAATGTTGATGATCCTTTTCTGCCATCGCCAGCGTTCACTTCTACGACTCCCTTGAATCTGTTAAAGGAAGTTAGAATTTTAGGAGGTAGATCAATTTCTATTTGACCTTGGCCGTTAAGATCTGTTTTAGATTTCAGAGTGGTAATTAATTGGAAATCAGTATCAGAATACACCCCGTATAACTTAACTTCCACCTTTACATTCGTCAAAGCTCGCCAATTCCACCACGACCAATCCCGTTCCGAATATTGATACGCACCAAAGTAGACTGTTACATTTTCGCCTATTTTTGGAAACCATGGATTGATATAAGCCCATACATAAACCTCATCTGTAATCTGAACTGCTGAGGAACTTGTAACCTCTCGACCCACTGTGTCAATCACTGTTACATTAATTGGAATTGCACTCATACCTTCGAGAGTTGATTTACTAGGTAATCTGTATTCAAATTCCCAAAATCCATCTATATCAGTTATGCCAGTAAGAACATCTATATCTCCAATAGTAAGTTTAACTTCACTGTTTGCGACTGGTTTTCCAAAGTAGTATTCTGCAGTCACATTGCCAGAGACTTTTCCCCCTGGAGCAACATATTCATGATCTAATCCTAGTGTAACACGAAAGGATGGTTTTTCATATTTATCAACCCGGATTGGCAAAGAACTAACAACATCTTCTTTTTGAGTAACAATGGAATAACTTCCCAATTCACTATCAGTATCTAACGTGAAAGAATATGTTGCAACTCCATAGGAATTAGTTGTGACTTGACGATGAAGCAAAATGTGTTGAGAAGGAGATAGAAATTTCAGAATAAAGGAAGTTTGTGCAGGTTCCTTAGTTACTTTTAGATAATCATTTTCCCAAAGAAGAATTCGAGTTTGGATGGTTTCACCTGGGGAATAAATTGGTTTATCGGTTGTTACAATGAAATCATATTTTTGATATTCACTGTAACCATCCCATCCCCAGTAATACCCCCCTCGGTAAATATCACGTGATATATAGATTGTTTCGCCATTATAACTAGCACTGAGATTAGCTAGAAAGTTATAATTCTCTGAAATGCTATTAAGTGGTACAAAATCTATTTCAACGATTCCTAGGTCATTTGACACTCCTGAAAATAACTGTTTAGATTGAATCTCATACTTACTACTATCATAATCATAATTATATGTAATCCCAGATAATTCTATTTGCGCATTTGGAACAGGGGAGAAATCATTTGTATTTAAGACATATGCAACAGATTGATGATTTTCTCCAGTAACATATTCACTCGAAACACGCCAAAATAAAGCAATATTAGCCACAGTAAAAGATCTAATTTCTTGAACGTAACCTGTAGATGATGAATGAACCAGAATGGAATAACGGCCAGAGGAAGGAGGAGTAAATTTTCCTTGGTACTCACCTTCAATATCTGTTGTAATCAGGTCACTCCAAACTGTGCGGTTTTCATATGGAGTATAATCTTCTAACCAATAAAAGTACCAACCCCAGTATTCCCCTTTAATAATTTCTAAGAGTAAAGTCTCATAACGCACAGGTTCGAGTCCTTGGGTCACTTGAATAACATAGTTGAGGGGTGTTCCAGGAGAGACCACCTGTTTCTCTAAATCAATATTGATAATCATGGATCGCTCTTGATCTTTTATTGAAAGAGAAGGAGCAGCTGAGAAATTATTTGTATTTAATGGACCTAGTTGAAAATTTGACGGAGAAGAAGGATATATTGGATCTTCTATGGCTTTAATTTCCCGTTCCACATCAAAAAGATCTTTAGAGAATCTCTCTTGAGATAGTTCTGTATTATTATCCAGTACTGCCTTGTCAACTGACTGAGAAAAACCAACAGTGAAAAATACATTAAGATTAAGGAGTATTAGCAATAAAATACTTAAAATCTTTTTTTTCATCGTTTTACCACACATTTTGACCTTATTAGCGAATTATTTGTTAATGGAACTCTATAATCTCCTATAATAAGATACCAAGCATTAGAACAGAAAATGTAGACATGTTCTAAAAAATAGTAATATGAACAGGTCCTTTCAAATTCTGCTGACAAGGGCTTTAGTACTCTAAAAGACAATTAGGAGCTTTCCCGAGGGAGAACTGACTCTTTACTTTAAGAAAACGGTTAATGGGATAATAAGAGCTCCTTGCTGCGCCTCAGTTTCATTTATATTTATCCCAAAACGTTTACTAGCTCCGAGGATTTCTCTCACATAATGTAATCGGTCAATTTCTTTCTTATTTTGTTGAAAAACATCAGGATGATAAGCTCTAAGATATTGAGACTCATTAGATGAACCTTTTGCGATAATATAAGGGAAACCATCCCATTTTTTCCATTCTAGCTCTGGATCCAAATTCTTTTGTTCACAATAATGTAAAAAAGCACCAACAGCTGGAGTTTTTGACCTATATTTAGCTGGAGAACGTCGCAGCGGACCCCGAATGGTTAACTCTTTAACCAGTTGAGAAACTGGATTACGTAGAATAGCTCGACTAATATTAAAAATCACTCTGCGCGCATGTTCTCTTCGTTCATCTGACAAATCAGTTAAAAGTGCCTCAAGAAGCTCTCGTTGTGCTTTTCTTGCTAGAGGTGACCAATCTGATCTTACAGCTTCAAAACCTCTAATAATGATATTATTAGTCAATAAAGACACATAAGCATAGGCTTTTTTTCGACCTTTCTTCAAAATAATCCGTGATGTTATATCCTCAAGCTGTAATTCAAGAAATTCTGGTAATTTCTGGGCTAAGAATGAACGATAATCGTTAATTGCAACTAAGAGCTGCTTTTCTTTTCGGGTTCTCGCTTTTAATGGCAATTCTTGCTGGAAATCTGTCAAACTGAGATTTGGTAATATAAATTCAACAAAAATGGAATCTGTGTCACCATATCTTAATAATACATCATATGGATGCCTTTCTGAGTACTCATTAGTCCAATTCTCTAGTTTTTCACTTAATAACTCCCGCGCGATGGCTGTAATACTATTTGCTATTATATGGTGGTAAAATCTTCCTCGGGGATAGTTTGATGCACCTAAAAGAGAGTTGGCCATTAATTTTAATGATATTTGTCTCTTTTCAAGAAGATCTGTCTGTTTTTGCGGATCCTGTGCCCTATTTTCCTTTATTTTTGTTAATATCTCTTGTGTTTGATACCGTTGTTCTAAAATTCTATCCATTAAAATCGCGAGGGCACCACGAGGCTCTTTTAAAAATCGCTGCTCTGGAGGATATCCTTCTGAATTGGCAATTAAAGTTTCCCCAGAGATATTGTGTGTTCGTACAATATTAGGATATAATGATCGGAAATCGAATATTCCAACAAACGTGGCTTCATCAACAGAAGGGTCTATTACCCACCCACCAAGATGGGGGTATTTTCGACTAAATTCTTTCCTAGCTTTTAATTCTGTAGGAGATGGTTTCGACGGTATAAATATGTCCTTCGAATGAAGAATCCTCATTAATTCGAGCTCACCAATATTACGACTCGTCGAAAGAATCCCTTCAGGTATGGGATACCCAGTTAGACGACATAATTCAATAGAATTTGACACTCCTAACTCAGAAGCTAACTTAAAAGTAAGAATAGCATCTTTCAGTGAATACTCTCGGAATAATTGAGCATCTTCTTTAGATCCAAGTACCCCAGCTCTCCATAATTCTCCAATACTCTTTTCAAGTTTGACTTTAGACTCACCCAGTACTTCTTCTGACACCGAGTCGAGTGTTTTTTGCCCACTAATAGGATGAATTCCCCATGTTTTTGGCAATAAATCTATTACAGCTCGCCCCTTCAATTTGTAACTTTCCACAGGAATTTTTGATTTAATAATATCCTTTTGAAGTCCTGTGAAAAGTGCTAGTTCTCCTAATGACTTTCCATATCTTGAGAGACGAGCTATCAAATAAGGGATGTCGAAAAAAGTTCCATTGAATGAGAGTAAAACATCAGGCTTGGTTTGTTTAACAGTCTCTAAAAATTTAATCAATAGTGCATTTTCTGCAATATCGCTATCATTTTCTAGAATAATAACCTTCGAGTCTGGGTTTTCAGTTTCCACTGTACCCCAGGCCATTGAGATCGCTGTAATTCTTCTTTTCTTCACAAGTAATAATTCGTGTATTGTTTCACCTTGTTTATGATCAACTTCAATATCAAAAGCGAGAAGGAGGGGTTGATAATCACTAGAAGCTTCTGTTTTTTGTGAGATATTTTTAAATGGAGCTTCTGCGATAAGTATATCATTCTCTTGCTTAATTATTGTCCCTATCACTGTGACAGGATGTAAAGCCCGTACATTCCTATCAATCAAGAATCGACGTGTAAAAGGAATATCTGCTTCATGAACCTCGATTCCAGCTTGTTGAAGAAGTTGCTTGATTTCAGGAACAAGAAAAGGGATGTTTCCAATCAATTGGGTTACAATTCGTGATGATCCACCAAAAAATGTGCGTTTTTTACATCTAAAAGTTTCAATTAACCAGTCTTTTGTCTGTTCTCCTCGTTTGTTCAGAATTTTCCTTATTTTTTCTTCTGAAGCTTCCGCGTAAAAGTATGGAAGGAAACCACTGACTCGTATTTCAACTCGTTTGCTATTAGATCGGCCCCAGAGACGAAGTAGCGGTTTCTTAATTCCATCACGCACATAAATCTCGTAATCGGCATCTAAGAGGACAAAGTCAATCGATGTGTTCACTATAGATTACACCGAGTAGGACCTAATTTTTCTAAATTTCTTTGATAATCCTTTACGTTTTATATTTTATGGCAAGAAAATTAATAACCTCTGCTGCATCTTCAGCAGAGTCAGCAGCTTGCTCGATTATGTTAATGACATCTTTAATTGCATACCAAGTCCCATAATGCATTCCACGAGAAGCAATGAAAAGATGTTGATTCATTATTTGATACAACAAATCAAGATCTGACTCACGATCACGAACTATACGATAAACCCCAGAAACAGCGTCTAACTTGATATCAAGCACTTGCAGAATGTCTACAGTTGTTCTAACCAACCCACGTAACGCAATTGCGGCATCATGTAGTTTCTCTTGAATCAAGGGGGGTACTTCTTCAATAGGAATAGTTTGAATCCGAAATAATGCTCCTAAGGTTAATCCAGCAACACGATCTAAGCGTCTTGCAATTCGTAAGAAATTCCCAGCATCAGGTGTTTTAACCAAACTTTTGTAAGTTTGTACTGCAATTTCCTCTAATTGTTGATCAGCTTGCACTTCTAATTCTTTTGCTTGTTGTGAGTATCTTACCAGTCTTTTCTGAAAATTTGATTTTTCTATTGCTTCTTGTTCGAGATATACTAATAATCCCTTGGTTCCCTGAATTACAGATGCTTCTACTAGTTGAGCATGTTTTAAACATGTCTGGAATTGAACCCAACCTGGGTGTGTCTCTCGGACTACAACAGAACTAAATGCTCCAATCAATAACAATAAACCTGCTGTATGTAGAGGTACATGTAAAATCTGGTCTAATCGTTCTGGATTTG
Source organism: Candidatus Hodarchaeota archaeon (assembly GCA_029856365.1). Lineage (GTDB taxonomy): Archaea > Asgardarchaeota > Heimdallarchaeia > Hodarchaeales > Hodarchaeaceae > Hodarchaeum. Next base: position 3,386 of record JAHQWW010000105.1, on the reverse strand, counting down.
AATCAAACCAAAGTTGGGCGACAAATCCAGCCATTAAAGGACCAGTAAAGTAACCGAAATCCTTCACAGCACGATAAAAGCCAATAATTTTAGGTTTTTGACCTTCAGGAGAGATATCAACTGAAATCGATGGTAATATAGGATAATAAAGGCCCACACCAACTCCTCCTAATGCTGAAAGGATGAATAAAACTGGGAATGGGGAAATTCCCGCTTGTAAACCGAATAAAGCTAGACCTTCTACAATTAGACCAAGAAATGTAGGTGCTTTTCGACCAATCTTATCACTAATATTCCCTGCTAGAGGCATTATTATAGCCCAAGACAATGTAAAAACTCCTGTGATTAATCCTGTTTCTTCAATTGAAAGACCATAACCATATAATGTACTGCTAAGTAATAGAGGGAGGAATAATACAATGATACTATCCACCATTTTACTAATGTGGCCGTTTAAACAGGTAATAATTACTGTTGGCCTAATTATGAGATTTCTAAACCGTGGGACAGTTTTAGCTCCTTCAATTGGGGTACGAAGTTTTTCTAACACTACTTGGGTATCAGATTTGACACTTGACTTCACAGCAGTAATTGTAATTATTAAACCGAAGAGAGAGACAATAGATGAGAAGATGAAGGCTGCACCAGACTTGTTTGTAAGCATAGTTATCCAACCAGCCACTATTGCACCAAAAGAATACCCTCCATAAACTGCCAGTTCCATGACACCCATCCATTGAGCACGTCTGGAGGCAGTACTTACATCAGAAAGGTAGGTCATTGCACTTGCATAAAGCAGTCCTTCACCAACACCAAGAATTGAATTTCCAATGCCTAAAAATAAAGGATCTCCCTCTGAAAGTAGAAGAGGAATGCCTCCTATAACAAAACACCCCACTCCTAGAAGAATCATAATTTTGGTTCCGATTTTCTGAGTATATGCACTTGTAAAAAGGCCTGCTAAGGCTTTAAACAACCCAAAACCCATTAAAGTAAAGGCAATAGATATCCATGCCCAGTTTTCAAACCATTTTGAAAATTCAAGTTGTTCTTCAGCGAAAGTAGAAAGAATGGTACGTTGAACCCCGTAAGCAGAAGCAACAAAAAAAAGGACGCAAAGTATTCCTGCAACTAAATATATGCGATTTGTTTTTTTCTCATTGACAGTTTTTTCTATATTTTCTTCCTTATCTATCATGAAAGACTACCCAAGGGGTTGTTCAAATTGAAATTTCTTCTATTTTTTTTTTCTTATTAAATGTAATCTTCTCATAATTTACAATATTATGAGAACTCTGTGAATACCCAAACCTAAAGATGAAAATAAAACTCAAGAAAGAAAAAAAAGAAAATGAGGAAAATTAACCACGATACTGCTGAATTTGAGCTGCATAAACTCAAATCAATCTACGTTATATTTCCCACGGGACATTATATCAAGGAATCGAACAATGAGAAACATTTCAATAATACCCACACCGATTCCAACTACTAATAACACTATTATAATGAAGATAACTGCACTAGTAACGTCACTGAAGAAATCTGGTTGGGACGCTAACACAAATAATCCACTGAAAAATGTATAGATACCCAGAGCATAAGATAAGAGCAAATTCTTTCTATGAAATGCTATTGTCCTATTTGTAAGTCGTTCAGATCCAATAATTAATGAACTCAGTACCCGATTAAACATTAGATATATCCCATTTAAAGTATCAAAAATCCTCGTGGGGGCTGTAAAAACGAAATTAAACGACTTTGAAACAATTTTTATACAAGCTGAGACTATTCCTGTTTCTGATAATACTATCAAGACCACAGCAATAATAACTCCAACAACACCAATTCCTATAAAGAGAGTTAAAGGATTATCTACTAAGCCACCCCATAAAAGCTCGATTAGGAATCGGAGAATATCAATAATCCCACTTCTGCGTTCGGTTCCATCGGGTCTATAACCAAGTCCAATTACTGTTAAAATTGCTTCAATAATTAAAGCTGAAATATCATAAATCGCTTGTAAAAAGCCTTCAAGCCCAGTAATTCTTCGGAGAATCTCATCTATAACATCAGTCCCAAAAAGCCATACTAGGATTGATAATAGAATCCCTGAAAAAAGTCCGACGAAAATAAAGAAGGTTGGTATGCTTTCCATAAACCAACGTTCGTCTTTATTTAGAGCTTTTTCTGCTGCTTCTTTGGTTCTAACAAAACGGATAGAACGCCCAAAAACACGAAAGATCCAGACATATGGCCAAAAAATAACTTTTAGTATATCCTTAATGAACCGCCAAATACTAGCGAAGATGGCCTTTACATCTTCTGAACCAAAGCCATCACTCAAATCAAAAGTGTATCTACCTTTTTTAACTTTTTCTGCCAATGAGACAACCTCATTACTAAATTAAAGGGTTTTTCTTATCAATATAGGTGAATTTTTAAGACTATTACCAAAGGAGTTAGATACTAATTGTCTCTTTTAATTAATTTTTATATGTTTTGATATTCTTATTAGTTAATAGAGTGACAAACCAACTTGTGGGTTTTTATCTGGAAAATATATCTATTTCAATCTTATAAATCAAAATATGGCCTTTGTTTCTAGTGAAAAACAGGTTTTTTTTGAATAGGAAATTAAATTTATCTAGATTAATGGAAAATTTATTTAGGATTGTAAAAAATACTTCCAAGAACTCTTTGGAATGTTTGGTGATTTAATGAAGATTGCTATTAGAAACGGAACACTTATTGATGGTACAGGTGTACCCCCACAACAAAACAATCTTATTTTGATCGAGGATACGAAGATTGTAGCTATAATTCCAGAGTCAGGTGATTTCGATATTGAAACTCAAATTCCTCAAGCTGCACAAGAAATTGATGCAACTGGAAAAACAATAATGCCAGGCCTCATTGATGCTCATTTACACCTTATGGGTATTCGATCTATGCAACCTGTTCAATGGGTACTGGATATGCCCGCTTTGAGAGCTGCCAGGGCTACTGCAGATAGCAAAAAACTCATTGAAGCTGGATTCACAAGTGTGAGATGTGCTGGTTCGGATGTAAGCGTCCATCTCAAGAAAGCTATCGAAGAAGGCACTATCCCAGGTCCACACATTGTAGCTGCCCATAAAATTATCACACAAACTGCTGGACACGGAGATACGCATGAGCTGCCACTGGAGTGGGCTATAGGACCTTATTCCATGGGAAGAATAGCTGATGGGGTAGATGAATGTCGTCGTGCAGCTCGAGAACAAATCAGACAAGGTGCTGGAGTCATTAAGATCTGTTCAACAGGAGGGGTTATGTCTGAAAAAGATGCTCCAACTCATGCACAATTTATTGACGAAGAGATTGCTGCAATAACAACGGAAGCT
>JAHQWW010000014.1 GCA_029856365.1 Candidatus Hodarchaeota archaeon | reverse complement strand
ATCATGTCAATGAAGCCTTCTTAAAGAAATTAGTAACGACTCCTAGAGCAACAGGATATGAATTAACTGCACAGCAAGGAATTAAGCAATATCTCAAGAAATATGTTGATAAATTATATGCTGATCGTATAGGGAATCTATATGCAGTTATTAATCCAGAGAATCCTTTTAAAATCATGCTAGCTGGTCATATTGACCAAATCGGTTTTCAAATAACTCATATTGATAAAAATGGATACTTGTGGTTTTTACCTCTAGGTGGTTTTGATGTCACCACTTTGCCTGGAAAACGAGTGAAAGTCAATGGAGGAAAAGGTGTTATCCCTGGTGTTATTGGAAAGAAAGCTATCCATTTAATGAAACCTGAAGAAAGGAAAAAAGTACCTGAAATGGAAAAGCTGTTTATTGACATTGGCTGTATTACAAAAGAAGAAGCAGAGGAAAAGGTAGATATTGGTGATTTTGCAGTTTTTGATTATGGCTTCCAAAAATTAGGTAATCATAATTTTGCAGTTGCTGCTGGGTTCGATGATGCCATTGGAGCTTTTATTGTCGCAGAGATAATGACCGAATTAGCGAAAGATAAAGATTTTTATGCAGGAGTGTACGGTGTATCTACAGTTCAGGAAGAGATAGGCCTGCGAGGAGCCACGGTTGCAGCTAGAGAGATTAAACCCCAAGTTGGTATTGCATTCGATGTAGGCCATGCAGCTGATTCCCCAGAAGTCAAAAAGAAACTAGTAGGTGATACAAAGCTCGGTAAGGGACCAATAATCGTTAGAGGACCCAATATTAATCCAGTTCTGTATAAACGACTAATAGATATCGCTGAAAATAATAATATTCCTTATCAAAAAATAGCGTGGCATCGAGGAACTGGAACTGATGCCAATGCTATTCAATTAACAGGAGCAGCCACAGCTTTAATTTCAATCCCTAATCGGTATATGCACACCGCATCCGAAGTTATTTGTCTAGATGATGTCGAAAACATCGTGAAACTAAATGTTGAATTCATAAGATCTGTAATTGAAGAAGATACTTTTATTCCTATCTAGTATCAATAGGATTTTCAAAATCCATAGATCTTCGAGTATTTTTCCTCTAGATAGTCGATGAAATATTTGGGGTTAATCTCTTCACCAGTAATCTTTCTTATTAGTTCTATTGGATCATATAGATTAGATGGTGTGTGGATTTTCTCGATAAGCCAATCAATAATTGGTTTAAGTTGACCTTTTTTCATGAATTCTCTATAATCAGGAATATCTTCAGCAATTTTAGCTAACATTTGTGCGTTATAGATATTACCCATGGCGTACGAAGGGAAGTAACTGAAGCTTCCACCAGCCCAGTGTGTATCTTGTAACACTCCCTCAGAGTCATTCTCAATATTTACACCAAGATATTCTTTATATTTCGAATTCCATATTTCTGGAAGCTGCTCTGTAGTGATTTTTCCAGATAAAAGGTCACGTTCGATCTCAAATCGAATAATTATATGCAAACTGTAAGTAACCTCGTCAGCAGCAATACGAATTTTCGAGGGTTTCACTAAGTTAATTGCATGGATAAATGGATCCAATTCAATATCAGAAAAAACATCACCAGTCATTTTTTTAAGCTTGGGTAAATAAAATTCCCAGAATTCGCGACTTCGACCAATAAGATTCTCGATTAATCTCGATTGCGACTCATGCACCCCATATGAGCTGGATTCCCCCACTAGTTGATATTTATATTCCTGAGAAAGATTCTGTTCATATAAACCATGTCCAGCTTCGTGGAGTACCGAATAAAAGGAATCAGAAAAATCCTCTTCATAATAATGGGTTGTTATACGAACATCATCATAATATCCTGTTGTAAATGGATGCTCTGTTTCATCAATCCTACCCCGATCAAGGTCATAATGAACCAATTTGGAGATATCCTGTGACACTTGCTTTTGGATTTCAATTGGACATTTTCGTTTTATTAACGAGAGGTCAGGCTGCTTGGGTGAACTGACACATTTTTGGATAATTGGTATCAATCCTTTTTTTAACTCATTAAAAAGAGTTGTGTATTGAGCTGAAGACAATCCTGGCTCATATTCCTCTACAAGTGCATCAAAAGGTTCTTTATCTGAATCTAAGTGATGTGCTTTCTTTTTTGTAAGTTCAACGATCTTGTCGAGTTCAGGTTTAAAAAGTAAATAATTAACTTCCTTTTTCGCTCTTTTCCAAGCATCAATCGCAATAGGTTTCTGTTTAGCTAGTTCTTCCACTAATTCCTTGGGAATCTTAGATTCCATTTTGTATTTCCGTTCTATTAGATAAATATCCCTTTTTTCTAAATCATTTAGAGAAGAATAGTTTGGATCGTTTTTGATTCTCTTTAGAAGTTCTCCTATTTCTGGGTCAGCTATTTTGTCGTGTTTCAAAGCAGCGATCATTGCAAGTTCTTCTGCACGTTGTTTTACTCCCTTAGGTGGCATATGTGTTTCAAAATCCCAATTTAGAATGTTTTCTATCTGATCAAGAACAATATATTCTTTGATCTTCTTCAGTAAGACTTTATACTCTTCCATCGATAAAACCTCAAGTGATTCCCCCTTTTCAACTTAGTGTTTTCAAATTCGCGCTTCCTCCTAAAAACGAGATTTCTTTTATAAAGAAAAAAAATCTGAAGGCTATTGCTTTTGCATAATATAAAATACTGAACCAGCATTTTTGGGATTTTTCTTAACAAGATTGACCTCATTTTGGTGTTGTTCAATTATCTTAAGAGCTTCTGGATCATTTGAATATTTCGACCGTAATTTGGTAAGTCTACTTTCAAGTGGATGATAATACTCTTTCCACCAACTGTTCTCGGGTAATAGAAAATGATTTACAAGTTTATAACCGATACTAGTTATAAAATTGATTTTTTTGGATATGTTTTTGTTATTATCATGAAAAACTAAGAAACCATTAGTCTTGAGTAACCGTTTCCACATCTTCAGCCTCTTTTTGAAATCAACAAATGCAACCCCCTCTGCCCAGATGATATCAAAGCTCGCATCTGGAAAATCGATCTCAAATAAAGAACATTTTATAGTCTTCATTCGGTGTTTAAGACCTTCTTCTTCAATTTTTCTATTCAATTCGTCTAAGAGGGATTGATCAGTGTCAATTCCAATTATTTCTCCATTACTTAACTTAGCCAATTCAATAGTTGGAACACCCGAACCACATCCGATGTCTAATATACGTGGACTTTCCAATTCAGGAAGCATCTGAAATGCTTTTTTTGTGTATTTATTGAAATTCTCTCTGATGTCATCTCGATTGATTTCGTATAATACATCTTTTGACACTATTTCACGACCTAACATAACCATAATGATTTTTTTAGATAGAGAAGCCTTCTAAAAGCTAGTTTAATATTATCATCATGAAAATGCGTTTACACAATTATTGAATCAATTTTATCTATAAAATCTTATTTTTCTTATGAAGATGTTTACACATGAAAAATAAAGAAAGTTGTATTGCAAAATTATTATGTACCAGCTGTAAAACAGAGTTTGATTACAAAGAAAAGCATACTTTGTGTAAATCTTGTGGTAAAGTTCTTTTTCCAATTTATGATTATGAAAAAGCGAAGGAAACTCTTTCAAAAAAATCAATTCAGTCCAGAAACATTTACAATATTTGGCGTTTAAGTGAAATCATGCCTGTAACTGAATCTAGATTTCAATTTAGCCTAGGGGAAGGTTGGACGCCTATCATGCATTTAAAGAATTCTGGAACCCACTTAGGTTTAAAGAATTTATATCTTAAAGATGAAGGGCAAAATCCAACAGGAACATTCAAGAGTCGTGGTTTGTGTGCTGCTGTATCTAGAGGGCTAGAATTGGGAATTCGGGATTTCTCAATTCCTACTGCAGGTAATGCTGGAGCAGCCTTATCAGCATACGCGACCTGTACAGGAACAAATGCTCATGTCTTTATGCCAGAAGATACACCAAAGCTATTACAAAGCACAATTATTGCCTTAGGAGGAGATTTAGAGCTTGTACAAGGACTTATCACAGATGCTGCGGCAAAATGTAAACTTAAAACTAAAAAAAATAATTGGTTTAATGTTTCAACCCTTAAAGAGCCCTATCGGGCTGAAGGGAAAAAGACTATGGCTTTCGAAGTTGTTGAACAGTTTAACTGGAGTATTCCTGATGTAATAGTGTATCCCACAGGTGGAGGAACAGGAATTGTTGGCATGTGGAAAGCTTTTGATGAATTAGAGATTGTGGGATTAATCGGTTCAGATCGGCCACAGATGGTTACTGTCCAGTCGTCTGGTTGTGCTCCGATGGTAAAAGCATTTCAAGAAGGGAAAAAATTAGCAGAAGTATGGGAGAATGCTAAGACATTTGCACTTGGTTTAAGAGTTCCAGTAGCTATAGGAGATTATTTAATATTGAAAGCACTAAATGAATCTAATGGAACAGCAGTTGAAGTAAGAGACTCTGAGATCCTTGTAGCAATGAGGAAACTTGCTAAAATAGAAGGGATTATGCAATCCCCTGAAGGTGCAGCTACCTATGCAGGGATTGAAAAGTTAATAGATTCAGGTTTTGTTTCCTCTTCTGATTCTATCGTTTTATTCGGGACAGGATCAGGATTTATTTATCCTGATTTCTGGGAAAAGACTATTCATCAAAGAGAAAAAATATGATTGATATTGAAAAACTAATGGCAATAGCTAATGAAAAAGAGTTCGCATTACTTTGGTTGTGAATTGTCCTATCTTTGCTAAATATCCTGAAAGAAACAAACTAGTTATCTATGGTGGTGGGGTTCATCTATCAAAGGATTTTATTATTCTAGATGATGGTTCGAAATCCTTTGGCCAAATTACTTTACATCAAGATGATGATTGAAGTAAAACAATTACTAATGCTTTCGTTTGTGAAATTTCCCAGGAACACAGTATTATTAAAGCTGAAGAGGAGTTTATCGAGAATATTTATGTGGGAGAAATTTTCATAGTATTCCCAATACATTCCTGTTTAATTGCTAATCTGTATCAAAAATACCAAACACTCGAAGGTCTGAATCTGTTTTCCTTCATTTATTAACACATTCTCAAAAGTACTTCTCATGTTAGATTGATGAACAATGAACATTGGCTTTATGATTGGGAAATCTTAGTAATACAGTTTGTCTAATTTTTAGAACAGAGAGTTTCACACTGTTCTAATCTATATCTATTTTAAGAAAAGAATTTAATTTCTCAGGTGTATCTATGTATGATAAAACTCAGGAAAAATGAGTATTAGGTGCAAAAGATGAAGAGATTAGACAAAATTTCACTTAAAATGATTGTAATCGTAACAATTTTGCTTTTCATTAGTAATTTTCTTCGCCCAGTAATTGCAACTGATATACCAATTGAAGAAGAATATTCCTCAGGAACCATTGCCAATCAAATTTCAAGACTTTCTTATACGTGGGTTCATACAGATGAAACCTCATTTTTATCATTGACTATGTATGATGAACTGACTGGTATGTCTACTATTGCTCCATTTTATCCCTTTTTTGGACAATCTTTTAACGTCTCAAACAACCCATTTTTTGTTGGTACAATAATAACGGGATTTGAATTATTCCAAGATAGTAATGATAATGATATTCTTGATTTGGAGGAGGAATTGAAGTATTATGTTATGTTAAATGCTTCTCAAGGTATTATCCTTCCTCAAATTGATAAAACTACAGAAGATACAAAGAGAATCTATTCTTGGAAGGTAAGATACCTAGAAGTAGATGGCTTTTTTCAACCGAGTCCAGTACAAAATAATGTAAAAACGATCATAGATAGTGTTAATCTGACATATTCTTTCGCGATCAGTCAAAACTACTCTGAATTGAAGTTAGCAATTGAAATGGGAGCCTGGGACGCGTATGAATTTGATTATAATACTCAACCACCGTTCAATGAAATTCGATTACAAGATGTGGATCTTTCTAAATACAGTCTTTCAATACTGTTTGGTACAACAGTTAGTAGTGATAATCCCATATCTGTCGCTGTAAGTAATGGAACGACAGGTATTTCAGATGCAATCATAAAAGTTAACGATGTTCCTATCTTCCAGTCATTATTTCAAGATACTTATGACCTTGAATTGAGCGGAACCACTCACACTGCTATAGCGACACCTGCAAATCCGAATACACTTTTTGATGAACAATTATATTCATGGAGAACCCCTCAAGAACTATATAATTGGTGGAGCTCTTTCTTTTCATCAATGAGTGAGTTAACAAAGATTCCTCCCTTAGGGATAGAAGAAGTATCATTTTTATATCGAATTTGCTACCCCGTCTGGAATGGTGAACCATTTAATCATGATCCAAGATATAGAGCACTATTCGAGGGAGAACTTTCTCCACCCACAATCCCAACATCAGAGTCATCAGAGAACACATCTGAAACATCATCAACGAATCAACCAACACCAAGTTTCCTAATACCTGAGGTTCTAGGATTATTGATTCTAGTTCCAGTCTTAATAAGGAAGAAGACTTAATTTTCTCCTTCTTTTTTTCTCAAAAATCGTTGATTTCTTTGACTTTTTTATCGCAAAATTTTGAAATTTTGAATTTCAAGAAATGGAAATCCTTATAATACATTAATATAATTAGTTTTATTGTAGATTTTCATATATTTTTTTCAATTGACGGTTTTAACTCAAATGATCAGTCCGTTAAGGGCGCAACTTTATGATATATTCGCTGAATACTATGAAGAACACGGTATTCCTGGACTTTGTGGCTGGATAGATACTTTATTTCTTTTAGAACCACAAGATCTAAATGGTCATCAATGGACTCAAAGAACTATTGCAAAAAGACTAACAGACCTTTTTCCAGGTGGAAAATATCCAACATCGGTTTCTTCCATTAATAGAGCAATCAAGATAAATGAAAAGTATGGTACTGTTTTGAAAGAAGGTACTCATAAAACTGGATATACCTATAAAGCGACATCAGGAGCAGAAATGATTGTAAAGATCTTTGAAGGTTTTATTGATAAAACAAACGTTTGTATCAAAGATTTACAACAGCTAATGGAAAAATGCCAAGATTCAGATCCTACTTTGAAACAATTTCTTGAAGAACAAATCTTTGGATACAATGCATATGTGCAATTACTTGAATATGCCTTGAATTTCTTTAAAGAAAAATTCCCTGAATTTAATATTATTGGAGGAGAATGATAACTAATGGCCAATATTATTGAAGTGAGAAACCTAAAGAAATATTTTGGGAAAGGGGATAAACTAGTAAAAGCTGTTGATGGTATCTCTCTTGAAATTCGTGAGAATGAGATTTTTGGCTTTTTAGGCCCAAATGGTGCTGGTAAAACAACTAGCTTGAGGATGATTATTGGACTTTTAAGACCAGATGTAGGGAAAATCACAATTATGGGACAAGATCCTCATAAGAACGGAAAAGAACTCAAAAGGGCACTTGGGATCATTCCTCAATCTCTTACATTTTATGATGATTTGACAGTTGAGGAAAACCTATGGTTTTTAGCGAAAATCTACGACATTCCAAAGAATGAAGCACGAGAACGTATAGATTTTTTAATTGCTAGAGTAGGCTTGACTGAGAAGCGTAAACATTTAGTTCGGACATTATCTGGAGGATTACAACGAAGATTAAACTTAATCTTAGGGTTAATTCATGATCCAACGATTATATTGTGTGACGAACCTACTCCTGGATTAGATCCTCAATCTCGTGTTGCGGTTTGGGAAGTACTCAAAGATCTCCCAAACCAAGGCAAAACTGTAATTTTAACCACTCATTTTATGGAGGAAGCAGATCGTTTAAGTGATCGTGTAGCTATTATTGATCAGGGTAAAATCCTGGTTTTAGACACACCTAAGAAATTGAAAGCTTCGATTGGTGAAGGTGACTTAGTTGAGTTCTCTTTAAATAGAAGGGATAATTTAGATGATTTAGCTAAAGCATTAAAGACCTTTAACGGTATTGAGGATGCATATGTTTCTAGTGGTTTAATTATTATCCGAGCCCTTGATGTTGTTTCACGATTGACTCGCATCTTAAATTTCATTGAAACTCAAGGTTGGGAGGTCGAAAACATGTCTATCAGAAGCACATCACTTGAAGATGTCTTCATTAACTTAACTGGTCGAGCTCTACGTAATTAAGAGGAAGTTTTAATGTCATTAAAACAAATCCTTGGAGTCGCACAACGAATGGGACTGCAATTGTTTAGAAGTAAATGGACTATTCCGTATTTAATATTGTATCCATTGTTTTTTATTGGATTATATTGGATCGGATTTTCAACATCCCCCGTTGGAGAAAGTCAAACTTTTTTAGTAGGTGTAATTAATCAAGATTTAGGTCTATCTGATGAAATTAAATCTCTCTTTCATAATGAAACCATAATGGGAAATTCTTCTTTTACTCTGTATCACAGTTCTGATGTTCTTGATAAAGGATTTGGTATCGAATTTATTGATATTCTTGCTAATTTAACATATAGTAACATTACCAATGCTCCACACATATTTGAAGTAACTCAATTTGAAGAAGAATCCGATGCAACTGATAAGTTATTTAAACGAGATTTAGATATATTAATTGTCCTTAGCCCCAATTTTTCTAACACGACTCTTTCAATCTTGAACAGATACTGGCATAATACATTTAGATTTTATCTTCATGAAATGATACAGTTAGATTTTCCTACTTTCCCTGATTTGCCAACAAATATTAACGATTCAATCCGTATAATAGGAGATGAAAGCTATTTTAACTTTAAAATGGCAAAATCAGTACTCTCAATCGTGATCCATGAATATCAAGATCTCACAACTACATTCAAAGGGCCTGGTGGAAGTATTTCTATCAGAATGAATAAAGATTATGAAGTTTCTATTCCAAAATACTCCCTATTCGAATTGTCTATTCCAGGTTTAATTGCTTTTGGAATAATTGTCCAACCGTCATTGATTTCAATGTTTTTTTGCATGGAATTCAGGTCTAATAATACAACCTTTGATCGCATTCGTTTAGCTCCCTCCTCAGGAGGAGTATACATCATTGGTTCAATTTTAGTACAAATCCCTATCATGATAGGCCAAACGATAATTCTATTTCTTACTAGCTTAATGCTAGGATTTAACCCCCAAGGAGATATTCTCATTGGGTTTTTGATTGCTTTAACAATCTTCCCATTTTGTCTATTCCTCGTATTCATTTCCACTGCTTTTTTATCGAACGAAGATGTCGTAGGGAATGTACTAGGTTTTGGTGCACCATTCATTGCATTCATGAGTGGAGCATTCATTGAAATCCCTAAAGTAATTCTCATTCCTGGAATTTTCCCAACCTCAAGTGGTTATCCACGAGATTTTCTTTTATGGGATTTTCTACCCCTAACTCACACCGCAAATGCTTTACGTCAAGTACTACTTTATGATTTTGACTTTCATCTTGTTTTATTTGATATCTTCATGAGTCTGTTTCTTTCAATAATTTTTTTGATTTTTTCTCTTATAATTTTTAGTTATCTACGTTTTAAAAGACGAGGTTGATGAGAAATGTATAAAATAATTCTTTACACCATAAAATGCTTGAAACAGACAGGTAGAAATGTCGAAAGAATGAGTATAATATTCTTAATACCCGTTCTATTTATTGTGGGAATTGCATTTCTTTATGGAGAGAAAAGCTCATTTGTTATTATTGGGGATACAGGAGATAATTATAAAATTGGCATCATTAATCAGGATCAGGACCCAGACCTAAACTCCACACTTCGATCTCAATTTTATGATCATATGGCAGAAACTGGTTTATTAGGAGATCCTCTTGAAGAAGGATTTGGTACCTGCTTTATCAAGAATATAAACCAATCAAGGATTCTTTTATCAGAGAATGATAAACGTAGTTTTTCTGTCATTTCGTATGCTGACTTGGATGACGCAGGTAAAGCCGTTCAAAGTCGTTTTATCAGCTTATCCATTATTATCCCAATTAATTTTTCACAAACACTAATTGCTGGATTGAATCATCGAATTATGGCAACTAATGGAAAACTCTTATTAAATGCCACTGAATACGTCTATTCAGAAACAGTCATTGAATTAATAGGAGACTATTCCTATGCACGCTTTGCAGAAGCAACCACATTATTAGAAGAGATGCTTAATTCTTTTTTAGATCATTTTTGGGTTATAGGACTTGATTTACCAGGAAAATTCTCCGTGGATTATGAAATGATTACAACGCTCGCTTTTACGGAATTTGATATTTATATTCCAGCATTCTTGATATTCGTTTTAATTACATCAAGTACTGGTGTTGCAGGAATTGTTGGGTACGAGCAAGAGCAGAGTACGATTGATAGATTAAAGTTAAGTGATTTTCCCTCATCATACTTTCTTTTCGGTCTAACATTTACCCAGATCATTTCAACATTACTGACAATGACTTGTGTGATCATTACTATTTATTTCTTAGGTTTTCCTTTCCAAAGAGTGGATCAGGCCCTTTTGGTGATTCTTGTGAGTATTTTGGCTGTGTTACCCCTTCTAGGAATAAGCTTAGGAATTGCTGCGTTCCTTGGGGGTAAAATGGCAACCTATTTGCCAGGCCTGATTGCAATCCCGCTCTCTTTTTTAACTGGTGGTTTCATTCCTCTACCAAGAACCAATTTAATCGGTGATATTCAATTATGGCACTTAAATCCATTTTATTCAACTGGTGAGGTATATCGGAAGATATTGATCCTTAATTTGGAAGCTAATCAGATTTCCTTAGATTTGATCTTACTCTTACTAATCGGAATGGGATTTTTCATTCTTGGAGCGTTAGTATTCATAAAAGGAGTATACGGTAAAATCTAAAGGATTTTTTTCCTATATTTTTTAGTCAATCACATATCCTTTTATTTGTCGAATTCTTTGGAAAATAAATATCTAAAATTGAACGTGAAATTGTTTAAAAAATAAAATTAAGGTGAAATCTAAATGAAACGGATAAATAAAATTGAATTATTATTTTCTGTAACTTTTCTGCTACTTTTAACAGTTTCTAAACCTGTAAGTGCCCAAAGTAGAGATTTCAATGAAAATGATCTTCTTGTCTTTGGAGTTCAAACAATATATAAAAGAACAGTAGAGACCACTGATGGTAAAATAGATGAATCTTATTCTCTTAGTCAAATGAATTATAACCTAGAAATAACTAATTTAGATTCAGGTAACAAATTACTTGATTATACTTTGTGGGACAGCTGGAGTAACGAGCAAGATAGAGAGGATTTTAACTTCAGCAGTGATCAAACTGAATTCATATCATTATTCTATCCTCAATATATAGTGGATGATAATGACATCATATTAAGAGGTGTTTATGGACCTGATCAAATTATGTTTATTGACCCTAACTGGAATGATATCAATGATAATCTAGCAAAAAATATCGAGGATTGGGAAACTACTATTTGGATCGATGATGGTGAAGAAACAAGAGATATGGGAGATTTTATAGATATTACTACTAGTTTCTCTCTTATGGGTGAAAGTGATTTAAATAATGGTCTAGATATGTTTACTGAAGACACTCATAAGTGGTATGGTGAAATGAAGTTCGAAGGGGAGATATATTACATGGATTATACAGAACAACGATACAGAGAATATGATATCTATGAAATTATTTGGGAAATTGAATTCACAGAAGGTGGAACATTAAAAAAATATAAAACAATGACAAAAGGTGAAGATATAGGAAAATTCTCATTTGAATCTGAAATATTAGTACAAAATAAACCTGTCTCTATTGGAGCTGCTGGTGGTCTCCTTCCAGGTGTCACTCATTCCTTTGAGTTTCCTATAATAATCCTTGCAGTAGTTTCAAGTGTTGTTATATTAAGAATGATTGGTAAAAGAAAGAGTTAAGAGGAATCCACTATTGCCCTTTTATTTTCTTCCCTTTTTATTTCTAAGCATCCAATCTTAAATTATGGGTAAATATCATTATAAACTCCCTTATTTCGTCATCTTCTACTCTTGGGTTTCCAATATTGTATAAATTCTTTCCAATCAGTAGTCATCACTAAATCAAAAAGCTTTTGAGCTAGCATCCTAATTTCCCATTGTGCATCCTTCTTCAAACGTTGTTCAAAAAACCAAATAAGACTGTTCATGTTAAAAGTCCAGGTGACAGTAGTTTTACAAGCATTAGGCAGACAAAATCTGGCATCCTCTTTTGGAATCTTATTCTCACGATAATAACGGTATTCATCAGCCTCACGATTCCGAGCTTTAACATATTTTTGTTTTAATTCATCATTCTGTGCAATTCTTGGAGGGATAATAAACCAATTGGGATCCATTAATGGATCAAAGTAACGTTGAGACTCTTGAGTAAATGTAACTCCGATTCGATGACGAACTAACTGATGGGAGCAAGCTCGGCTAATCTCTCGGATTCTTACGGTCATAGAAGAGTGTTCCAAGACAGACCAATGTCCCCACTTAAAGATCTTCTCTGGGATTTTTTCAATATGATCCTTGCGACGAGAAGTCTTCATTCCTTCAACAATACCTGTTATTGGTGTGATTTGTATTAATTCGATTTCCAACGTATATGTCTCCAATTAATGCATTAAGTTTATTGATGCTTGAATTAAAGAAGATTAAGAAAATAAAGTTTCTAAAGGTACCTTTATGTCTTGATATCGAAATGAAAGAATATGTCGTGTTGTTTTAGGTGCATAGAGCTCCTTATTTTTAGCTGTTTTAATAACATCTTGTTTTGTGACTCGTGTTCGTAAAAGAGCGAATGATGCTCGACCAGCTTCAACAGATTGAATTGCATATTCGAGTGTTTTAGCATATTCAAAAGATTCAGGTTCATAATGTTTAAGAAATTTTTTATAAATATCCTGTTGTGTTCCCTTCAAACTAAAATAGTTCCCTTCCATTGTTTTGAGCGTAAAGCCGTATTTAGGGTTATTTAAGATGTTTTGTGAGAAAGTATGTATTTTTTTCCATTTGACTCCAATTTTCTTAAACTCTGCTGGAAAGCCAATAGGTCTTATTTCAACGTAAATGGGATGCCATGTACCAAGTGTAATCTCTGGGTTATCAACATATTCAATTTCAACGCACGGAATTTTTATTTTTTCTATTCTTCTTTCTTCACCCAGTTCTTTAAGTGCAACCAATCTATGATGACCGTCTAGAATAACATTCTCGTTTTTTGCAACTAAAATCGGACGGAAAAAATATCCAAGTTCTTTTAGGTTATTTTTTAACCATTCCACTTGGCTCTGTACAACTTCCTCATGACAAAACAATTTATCAATTTGTATGAGAACAATATGTTGATGAACTAAAGGTCTTTCGGAATAAAATTGATCTTGAGCCATCATTACCCCTTAATTTTATATAGTTTTAAATAACTTTATTTCTATCATTTACTATTTATAAGATACTGAAAATCACTAAGAAACCAGTAACAATAACTAATTTAATCCAATCTTTTAATGTAAAAGGAATATCCTTGATATAACTTCTAGTGGAATAGCAACCGAACGCACGACCATCCATACTGATTGTAATATCACGTATTCGATTGAGAGTTGAGCTAATCATAGGAATTAATGTGTACTGAAGTAAGTTTATGATTCCCCGTATATTATTGGGATTGACATTCAGTCCTCGTGCTTGCTGCGCATTCTGAATGATATTGGTTTCTATGCTAAAAACTGGCGTAAATCGTAGTGCTAACGACAGTGAATATGCAAAACGGTAAGGAACTCCTATTTTTGTTAACGATTGAGCGAAATCAAAAGGATTAGTTGAATTAATAAAAACCCAACTGATTGAAATTAAACCCCAAAAACGTCCGATTATGATTAACCCCTGATAGATCCCTTGTTCGTATATTGGGAAGAACGGACCATATATCCCGATCGATATCGGAATAAGATGAAAAACAAGATCTCCACCATGAACAAATAGAATTTGTACTAATAAAATAGTAAATGAAAAGATTATTATCATTTTATACCGAGGTCTAGCAACTTTAAAAGACAATCCTCCGAATAAGTAAATGATAATAATAACAAAGACGATACAATAAATTTTAATTATATTTGCACTTCCAAATAATACTAATGAAACTAGAATTACTACAAAAAATTTCACTAGAGGGTTTGTACCATTTTCTTGGTCTCTCTGTGAAATATCCTTTTCTAAAGATATTTTTGATTTATCTTCCATTAGGAAACAAATCCGATGATACTATTCTCACGAAGATAAGTAACAATTTCTTCTGGTCTTCCTTGAGCTACTAACTTTCCTTTGTCCAGAACAAAGAAATAATCTACTAAATCATATAATTCTCTCCGATGAGACACAATAACGGATGTATGTCCTTTTAATTTACGTTCCTTTAATAGCTGTATTAAATATTCAATATTCGCCCGATCCTGTCCAATAAATGGTTCATCCAACAGTAAAAGATCAGGTTCATAAATTAAAATAGAACAGATGTTCAATCGACGTTTTTCACCATAACTTAAACCAAAAGGTGTCATTTTTATATAGGAATCAAGCGATGCTTCCCTGAGTAACTGTTTTGCATTTAGAATAACCTTGTTCAGATCTTGCCCAAAATTTTTCGGGGCGAAAGTTATTTCCTCTAACACAGTTTTCTCGAAAATTTGATGGTTAGGATTCTGAAAAATAAGACCGATTTTTTTCGCTAATTGAAATGTAGGGGTGTTTGATATTTTTTTATTATTGTAAAGAATTGTTCCCCTGCTAGGGATAAGGTTAAGTATGGCTTGTAAGAGTGTGGTCTTACCTGCTCCATTTGGCCCGACAATCGCATAAACATATCCTTGTCTTAGCTCTGCTGAAATTTCTTTCGCTACTAAACGGTTTTTCATTGATATATTTAGTTTTTGAATGTCTAAAACTCTACCCGAATCAGTTTTTGGGCGGATTCGCTGAATGGTTTGAAGTTCTTCTTGTGAAATTTTTTGTTGTGTAAAATTAATATTAGGTTTTTGAAAGTCTCCAACAATACTTCCGTGCTCAATAACAATTAATCTATCTATCAATTCTTTAAATAAGTATGGTTGGTGTTCTATAATAATTATAGTTATTTTATTTTGTAGGTTTAACTCTCTCAATGTAGAAATGAGCTTTTGATAGCTTTGAAAATCTAAAAAAGAAGTTGGTTCATCAAGAACTAAGACTTGAGGGCACATAGTAAGTATAGATGCAATAGCAACGCGTTGTTTTTCTCCACCAGATAGCTCATTAGTAGATCTAGAAACCAGCGATAAAAGATCCATTGTTTCTAAACTTACTTTTACACGGTGAAGAATTTCTTTTTTTGGTAAGGATAAATTCTCAGGGCCAAAAGCAACTTCTTCAAGAACCGAGGGAGTCACAAGCTGGTTCTCAGGATCTTGTTGGACAAGTCCAATGAATTGACTAATGTCAGTGATAGAAAGATCGGAACTTGGAACTCCTTGAAAGATAATCTCCCCCCTAACATCTCCTGCGAGTGTGTGTGGGATGTGACCTGAGAGCGCCAATCCAAATGTAGTTTTACCTCCCCCACTAGATCCTGTAACACAAATGACTTCACCTTCATTAAACTTTAGATTAATGTTAGATAAGGCAGCTTTATCAGAGTTCTTATAATAAAAAGTTAAATTATTTACCTGAATTTGAGGAAGAGCCAAAATAGGTCACAAAATCGTTGAATCATTGCCTAGATTATCTTTAAATCAGGCTTTTAAGAAATTCAATCCATTTAATCCTGTTTTTCATAGTGTTTCTTTAAATATTCCTCACGGCCAACGTAATTCTCTCTACATTAACAATTTCCCCAAAAAAAGACATAAATAATAAATCAACACTTTTAGTGATTTGATTTATTGAAAGGGTTGCGAATATAGGTCATAGTACGTTGGGAAAGCTGGAGTGATCCTCTTAGAAACATAGGTGGTTTCATCTTCTGACTACCCATACGCCACTTTTTTGCCTCATATACAATGTCCACTCCATCGCTACCTATCTCGTCTCCCAAAATAAGATCGAACTTCTCAGGGACTTCAGGTCTTACTATGTTAAATATTCCATTCGCAGCCAAAGCCGCGTGAGCAATATCTAAAATTATATCAGCGAATTCAATACAGGTAGGTTCTTCTCCCAGTTCTCGATGTAAATAACCTCGTTTAATGCTTTCGTAACCTTGATTGATAATGATTTTAGCAGATCGATTCAGTAATTTCTCACTATAAGTAAAATTCTCCAGTACATTTTTTCCAAGAATAACTTCTCCAAATTGGGCGGCAGCTACTGCATGAATAGGCGAAAAACCCATACCAATCCTAGCGGGTAAATCAGTAAATTCTAGAAGTCGTAAATCAAGAAGGGGAGCATACACAGGATGAACGAAAAAAAGAGATAACGCCTCTCCTATTTTAGCCAGTCTTCGTGGTGGTTTCTCCTCATTAATGTCATCAATGTCAACTATCAACACTAAATCGATATCACTAATTCCAGGAATAATCCAACCTGGTTCTTCCTGTTCTTTTTGATAAGATCCATATAGAATAAGGCCACGAACATATTGAAGAAGCTCGTCTTCAACAGTGCTGGTAAAATCATCAAGTAAATTGTTGTACTCGTCATACCAAGACATTTTTGACCACTGTTCTCGAAGCACTAGGTAGAATCCCAAATATATGAATACTTTTCTATCTTTAAAACATAAAATCTAATTGATATGAAGTTAAAAGAGTTAATACATGAACTTTTACAACGACGAAGAAAGAAAAAAGCGATTAAAAACCATTAAAACTAGGAGTGATTTTTGTAAACGCGAGAAAGCTATCAACCATACATGGAAGTTTTACCTTCTCTCTTGAGGAGACGCTTATATTCCTTATCTAGTTTCTTTTGGCTATCTGTGAGTAAAGGGAGGGGCCTCTGACCTCTAGATCGAAAAGCATCCCCAAGATTAACAAAATCTATTCCCTGATCTTTAGTACCCTTGAGTGCATTTAGAAAAAGTTGATCCAATTTTGCACCGTCATTAATAGCCTCTCGTAGAATACGATAATTGAGATCAAGAATTCCTAAATTACCACGAGACCTTTGAGTTTTAATGAGGTTTAAAAAGTCTTCATCAACGTCACGGGCTATTCGTGTTCCCATCCCAGTCATTTGAAAGGGATTCTTCTCATAAGCTCGAACTTGATAAATAGGTCCTGTAGTAGGATGAAAAAGCAATAAATCCGAACCAAAACGATCAGAAGTTGGAGCGAGAAGTGTCTTCCATTCTCCAGGGGATTTTCGACCGTCTTTTAGGATATCTCTAAGTATCTCTTGGAGGGATTTAATTGCCATATTCTTCTCACAATCATTTATCGCTCTAGAATTTTTCCTTTATAACGGTTCATATTTTTAGACTTTGAAATAAGCTAATAATTAATATGAAAAAAAGCTTATCTTGAAGCATAACCAAAACTATGCTAAAAAAATCTTTTATGGGAGAATTTTACATTAAGAATTTTATAATATAATCAAAGTAGCCAGCATGACTGCCATGCCCGCTAAGATACCAGCTGTAACAGTATGAGTATCATTACCGTTATCGTTACATGTTTCATGAGCGATAGGTAATAATTCGTCAAGAGAAATAAAAGTCATTATACCAGCTACAACAGCTAGAGAGATCACTACTACTTCTTCATTAATCATTCCTAGGCCTAAGAGGACTATTAACCCAATTATAGCTCCAACTGGTTCAGCTAGACCTGAAAGAAAAGATATTCCAAAAGCCTTCTTTTTATTACCAGAGGCAGCATAGATTGGAATTGCTGCGGAAAGACCTTCAGGGATATTATGTAATGCAATAGCAATAGCTAAAATAAGTCCTAATTCAATGGAATAGAGACTTCCCGTAATTGTTACAAAACCTTCAGGTAAATTATGAATTGCTATTCCAATCGCTACTAACAAGCCTGTTCTTAGAAGACGCGGATTATTTAGATTACTTATCGGTACCGTATCTGTATCACTACATGAATGTTCATGCATGTATTCATGGGGGATAAAAAAGTCCAGAAGTCCTACAACAATCATTCCTAATAAGAAAAAAAGACCAGCAGTAAAAATTTCTAAATTATTGATTGCTTCTGGTAGTAACTCAAATATAGACACTCCTAGCATGACACCAGCAGAAAATCCCATACTAAGGCTAATAATCTTTGAATCGTTCGGATTTATAATAAAGACTGTAATAGCTCCAAGTGTTGTAGAAAGGCCAGCAAATAGGGACAGAAATAAGCCCCAAAGAATTTGTTCTATAGTTACCATCTATTAAGTTCCTATTACTAACAGTTAAATATATGTAACGATGATATTATATTCAAATACTACTTGTTTTTTAACTTTTGTAAATTGTTTTCTTTTGTGAACTATTCTTTATGACTTTTTTTTACTAATATAAGAAAGAGATTTCAAACTAAAATCCCTTCTTATACCTCAATAAGAATTCTCTCCCTCTGAAACAGTTTAACAACGGATAATACATTATTTAATTCAATATTTGGGTAATAAATGTTGAGTAAAAGGAAGATCTCTTCTATTGTTAAAGTACCATCCGCTAGATTTAGCAGTTCTAGAGTAATACCTCCCCAATATTCTTTTGTTAAGCTTTCAAATGTTTTCTTATCCTCTGCAGAACGATCAGTTCTATCTAGTTGCTTATATGATATTGGCCCTAAATAATTACGCTTGATCTTCATCCTGGCTAATTCTTCTTCTATTGGTTCCTCTGAATCTATCTTTAACTGTCTAGTTATGCGAGAAAAATGACCTTTTATTGCTTGTGAGAAATAGGTTAATTTTTCCTGAACCTCACTTTCAGGTTTGAGTTCCAACACACTTTCCATTTGTTCTATGATTTTCCTTTCTAATAGCTTTAACTGCCTTACTTTCTGGTTTCTTGTTAATTCTCCCTGATCTAAGTATAATTCATGTCGTATCATATCTTCTACTCCCTCCAAAAATACGAAATATGCTAATTCCTTGAGGAATTGGGTATCTATAATAGATAAACCAAAAGCAGCCGATCCAGCTATTATCGCTACGCTTTTACACTCATGAGGGTCAACTTTATCAATAGAATCAGCACTAGAATGATGAAAGGGATCCTCATGGCTTAACATTACACTTGGTATAGAAAAATGTCTATCATTAAAAATTAGATGGTCGCTTCCTCCAGTAAAAGGTTTTAATCGATAGTTTAATCGGTAGATTCGCCCGTCTTCATCATATATGGCCATTTGTTCAGTGATACATCTAGCAGCATTATTAAGGAGTGCCTTGAGATATGAGGGAGTCGCACAGCTTGGGCAATTAATCGTTAAAGGTGTTCCAATCTTCCTAGGAGACTCACCAACCATGTCAAGGTTAAAAACTGAAATAATTTTTCTTTGATTGTGTTGATTGTCGTAGAGCTTCAACCATGGAATGGTTCCTGAAAATTCAGGTACCCAAAGAAATTTTAGGGTCCTTTCTGGTTGTGGTAAATCACCCTTGATAATCATTCTATTAATACTTAAAATTAATTCAGCAAGGGTTGCACTACCAGATGCATTGTCATTTGCACCTGCAGAAGGATGACAAAGATGACATATTAGGATTATTTCTTCCAAGGGTTTTTTTGATCCTTTTATTTCCGCTTCAAGCACATGAAGCTTTCCATCATTAATTGAGAAATTTGCATCAATTTTAAAACGAACTAAAACCTCTTCATTAGTCTCTAGATATTTTTTAAGTTCTAGAGCTTGTTTGTGTGAAATAGAAAAGCCAGAAGTTACTTTTGATAAATTCTCAGCAATTGGCCAAAAGCCGTCATATTGGACCGCATTTGGCCCAAGATCAGCTGCTCTTTCCGCATTTGGGTGGATAATTAGTCCTTTTACTCCGTGTTCTGCTGCTAATTGGAATATCTTTCTTGGACTTCCAGTAATTAAAGCGATTTTCCCTTTAGCTTTCTGATAATCTTCTACCTGGTCTCCTTTTCTAGCATCGATTACAGATGCTTCAAAATTACACGGTTTAGAATGAGTAATGACACTCATTGGAACATTCTGATAGTTACAAAGTCTTTTTTTGATAGGTTTAGTTATCCAACATTCCCCAGAAGTGATATCCCAAGAGATGGGTGTAATCCATCCCCAATGCTCCCAAACTCCATTAGCAGGAAATTCATACAACTTTGTTTCTAATGCATTTTTTTCTAAGATAGATTGGACATATTTGGCTGCTTTAAAGTATCCATTAGAACCCTGAACCCGATGATACTGAGAAATACGAGTGACCATATTCATTATTGATTGGCTAGAGATATCATTCGCCAGAGTTTCAACTAACTGATTGATATTCATGTAATGTATCTTCTCAAGCCGAAGCGTTATTTATGGAAATAAAAAATGATTGGTATAAATTTACAGGAATGTGATTTGATTCCTGTGAAATAATAGAGTGAAATCTGTTAAGAAGGTTTATGTAATCTAATAATTGTCAGGAAATTAGCTAGTGGGGTCAAATCAGTATACTTAAGATCATCTTTCTTGCGATTCCAACCAAAACTCATTTCCGCTTCTCGTGGGATATTTTTAATCATCCATTCAATGAATTTTTCTTTTTCTAAAATATTTTCAACAATCTCTACTCTTGGTTGGAAACTTCCGAAGCCGACTTGTACCCGTAAATTTTCAGGATTTGCACGAATATTTCTAACCCAGTCTGTCTTCTCTCCCCGTCCAGCAGTAATGTGGATTACTTCATTTATTCTGTGAAATTCTACTGGAGTTCGATAAGTTTTACCAGTACGACGACCAATTGTAGTTATCATCAGAATAATCCATCCAATTCCAAAAAATGGTAATATACGGAGTCTATAGAGAGGAACTACTATTCTATTCAATCGTTTAAACCATTTATAGGATCGTGGGAGTTCCTTCCCCTTATGATGCATTAACCGATAGAAGTAGGTATCAGGTTTAGGTAAAATGATTTTCTTTTCTGATGAAAGAGATTGTGGTTGATTCAATAAACATCACCAATTTTGTTATCATATCCGTGGTGATTTCAGCTTTTCTTCCCTTTTATGCTGAAAATTACTTTTACTTAATATACTCTTAGAATACGGAAGATTCCGCTTTCATCAGCTTTAAATTTCTAGATATTTTTCCTTTACACATTCCTTAGAATTCAAGAAAAGAAGATTATAGGTAAAAATTAGGATTATTAAATGATAAGAGTACATTGGTAAATCCAAGATCTTTTTTTCTTATAATTTCAGTGTGAAGTGATTCATTGGTAATTTATGAGAGTGATGAGAGTTTTTAAAATTTTTTAACTCCTGCTTTGGTCTCTTTTGGGGGAATGGTTCTGCTTCTAGTATTACAAGTCATTGTATCGATACTTTTAGTAGGAATATTAATGAGATTACCTGAATTCAGTGATCCTCTTTATACGCCAGTATGGAATCTTATTATTCTATTTCTAAGTCAGATACTAGGTTCAGTAATTATTTGGCTCTGGATTATTCCATGGCTTAAATTAAAATACATTAGACAGTCTCCTCATAATCATTATGCAATGATATCTACTTTGCTTTTAATTTGTTTAACATGGGCTTTAATTATTGTTGCCACGATTATAATAATTATTTCAATAGAGATTTTACAATTAGAAACTCCAAGAGGGGGATTAGAAGTATTACTCATACCCAAAGAAATTCTTTCTCCTGTAACTATTATTATTTTCTTTGTTCCTCTAATTTTAGGAGCGCCATTATTTGAAGAATTAGTATATCGAAGAACATTGATCCCCTTGCTGGA
This sequence comes from Candidatus Hodarchaeota archaeon, assembly GCA_029856365.1. Lineage (GTDB taxonomy): Archaea > Asgardarchaeota > Heimdallarchaeia > Hodarchaeales > Hodarchaeaceae > Hodarchaeum. The sequence goes on along the minus strand of JAHQWW010000014.1, from coordinate 33,094 downwards.
AGAACGAGGGATGTCTCCAGCTGGTGCTGTTTTAGCATCCTCATTGTTTTTTACGCTTTTACATCTACCAGCTGATCTTCTTAATGGAAATATAACAGGGACTATTATTCATATCTCATCTGTTCTCATCTTAGCCTTCGTCTTAGGAATCTCCTATATCAAGACACGAAAACTTATTTATGCAATGCTAATACACGGAGTTGTCAATGGGATATCGGCAGTACCATCAATATTGATTGAAGGTACCGATCTCACTACGCTTTACAATATATTCTATTTATTCATTCTGGTTGGGGTAGGACTAATATATTTATTATATCTTCTTTGGTGTAATTTAAAAGATCTGAAGGCTATTAATATTGAGAATATAAAGTCTAAAACATCCATCAATAACATAGGTTTCTATGGTTATCTCATAATATCATTAGGCCTATTGACTATGCACACAATTAGTTTGGTTTTCTTCCAAACGATAACTATTCTAATAATCAGTCCAGTTTTACTTCTTGTTCTTTGGATAATAATAAGAAATACTGCGTACCCAAAGGAGAGATTATCAGAATATCAAATACCTCAAGAAACAGCTCCAAGATAATATCGAATGGCGAGTTTGATCCTTCTTGAAAGAATAAAAAAGAAAAGGAGAAGGAGAAAATTACTCCTGATGAACTTTGTCTAACTCTTCGTCTGGTACGTCAAAAACAACATTGTGCGGTGGTAGAGCTTCTTTGTAGAAGAAGTCTGGTAATCTGTCGTCTTTGGCTGTCATACCCGCTCTTTTGTTAAATTCTCGTTCAATCCGAATTATATCTGCGCCATATTTGCCAACGTCAACCTCTGTGCCTAAGAAACCGTTGATCGATTCGACCATACCATTTAGTCCAGATTCAATGTCGAGAATAGCAAAAGCAATGAAGAGACAATATCCAGTTGAATCAATATACGCTGTTGTGGTTTGGAAGGCTCGTGACAATTCAGCTTTTTTTACGTCCATTCGGTCTGGTTTACCACCAATTTGCAGGATTTCTGGCGCAATTGTGTACGCTTGTGTGTGATCACCACCTTGAGGTCCCGTCGCATATGTTACCCCGATACCTTTAATAGGTCGTGGATCATAAGCAGGTAAACTCTGACCTTTAACTTGAGCAACGCGACTAACACCCTTATATTTTCCCATTGCTACCGCACCATTACCGATAACTTTACCGATCTCATCATCTGTGGCAACTTTCTTTAATAAATCCACTGCCCCAGGACCATCTCCGAATTCAAGTACACCACCTTCCATTGCAACAGCGATAGTGTTCCCCGCTTCGATTGTGTCTAGTCCCATATCATTACAGACACGATTGAGTTCAGCTACATAATAGAGATCGTCGATTGCACAATTTGTACCTAGTGCCCAAGCGGTTTCATATTCAAGTGGTGAAACTTGGTGTGCGCCATTTTCTTCATAAGGAACGATATTACTACATCGGATTACACATCCAGGATGACAGGCATGATTGTAGGCCGCTGTTGAATTCGGGAATTTATTTTTCACTTTGTCGACCAGTTCATGAACAGCTTCACCACTAATTTTGGCTGCACCCTCAAAACGGCCTTCAGTCCAATTACGGTGAGGAAGGGCTCCTGCTTCATTGATAATGTTTTGTAGAATATTCGTCCCATAATTCTTTAACCCTCCATAAGCTTTCCCGTCTTTTTCAATTGCTCCTGTTACCGCATGTTCATTTAGTGCTTCACGTAATTTTCTTCGTCCAGTATCAAATAACTCTTGATCAACTGGTTTGGGACGTTCCATACCTGTATCATCTGATATTATTGCAATGACTCTCTTACTTCCAAGGACTGCACCTAATCCTCCCCGACCTGCATAACGTCCAGGATCACTATTTTCAATATTATTACCAAAAATCCCTGCCCCTGTCAGTTGTTTCTGTCCTGCAACCCCACAGCCAATAATACCTGGTTTGTTAGGATATTTTTCCCATATTTTAGCAATTAATTCGTATAAACCCATACCATGAAACTCATTAGCTTCAACGATTTCACATTTATCTTTGGTCAGGATAATATTGTACCAATTATCGCCTGAGGCCTGCCCTTCAACAATCAGGGCTTTTATGCCCAAACATCCGAGTTTTTGAGCAGATAATCCACCTGCATTTGCTTCTTTAATTCCATTTGTTAGAGGTGATTTACCCCCAACACTTAATCGACCTGATGATGGCGCATTCGTTCCTGCGAGAATACCTGGGGCAACAATAAGCTTATTATTGGGCCCAAGAGGGTCAGTCGTCGGATCTACTTCATCAAAAACGATGTTACTCGTAAGTGCCCTTCCTCCGAGTGTTTTGTATTTCTCTGGAACATCTTCGAAAGAATGTTCCAAAGTACTCATGTTTACTCTTAGGATCTTGCTCATTTTCAATCTACACCATTTGCACTCTCCATTGATAGCCTGACCGCCATCACGGAAGATGTCAAATATCTAGCACTTAGACTAATAAAAGGTTTGCGAATGATTGTTTAATTTTCTTTAATAAAAAAATACTAAAATAACCAGAATCTATCAGAAGATTCATTAAGAACCTTATTCATATCAGAGCTTAAAAAAGTAAAATACTTTTAAAGCTGCTAAATAAGCCCAAGGAGCTCAAATTTAACATGGAAGATGATATTTCCTACCTCCTTAGAATGCCATCCGACGAAATAATGAGGGTTGTATTACAGGAGGCATTAAAGGATTTAACGATCACAGCGGAGGAACAGACACTGATAGCTGGAATAGAACACGACTTATCTATTCATTCGGAGAAAATACCAAAATTGGATTCTAAAGACCACCCTTTTTCAAAAAGTGAAATACAAATCTTATTAATAAAACAAAGGAGGATTCTAAAAGAAATAGTAACAAATACATATAAACGAGCCGAAGTAGATGGAACAGTAAGTGCTGATGAGATGAACATCTATCGTACTCTTCTACATAAAGTTGATGAAATTACAGCAAAAAAGATCAGTATGTTTATGAATTTAGATCTTTTGTCTACTGAACCTCATCTTCTTGTTCTACATGATATTATTGGTCAAAAATTCTCAAGTATTACAGCAACCTTAATTATGGACATTTTTTCTGAGAAGGTAAGGAGACATGAACAAAAGCTTGACAACATTCAAGATGTTATTGAAGAATTTTCTTCTGATGATTCAAATAGAGAGTTTATTTCACGATTTCGAGGAATATTGTTAAAAATAGTAAATTTCCCGATGGAAAATCCAAAAGATTTATTGGTTGGTATAGATCAAATTCTAAATCAAATGTGATCAATAACGAAATCATATCGATGTACCACCGCCAATTGGTGGAAAAATAGCTACTTCATCATTCTCTTCTAGTTTTTCATGCATTTTACCTGGATTCCCATTAATCATTATTATTTTCGCTTGATCTTCAGTAATCTTCAATTTTTTTAACAAAGCAGCAATATCAGCAGATTCATCAAGAGGGACTGGAAAACTTTCTCCAAGCTTAACATTAGTAGGCCCGAATTCCCTTAATGATGCAAAGAGTTTTACTTTCACCATCATTGTTGAAAGGCTTCCTTTCAGAAATATTCACTTTTTTTTGTTGGTTTTTTCGTGATAAATCCATGGCCCTTCAGATGTTGGCCACCACATAAGAGATGCATGCCTGTTGAAAATAATCCAATACGTGCTCCTTTTGGGATTAAAGTAGTCGCCATAGAAACTTTACCATTACAGAATAACTCCCCGCACTCATCTAATTTGATATTTAAGCGATCTAAAAGTTGAAATAATTGTTCATTCTCAATATATGGGATATGAAGCACTGTATCCTCCGCAAATGAAGCGTTTGGGTTAATTTTTTTCTTCAATGAACCATATAGATGAATCTCAATCATATAATGGTACAACTCAACAAGAAATCAATTCAAATAAAGATTAATACATCCTTCTAAGAAATTATTCATATAATTAATGGAACGTTTTGCTTCAGTAGGTTGTGTACCATTGAATTTGTGTGACCAAAATAGAAAACGTTATATCTAAAATTATTCCTTTCTAGTTTGAGTCCTCTTCCATCGTTCGGCAAATGTTTGGATTAATGTATCAACTCTGTGAGTCAACATTTCATAAGAAATTTAATCAATATAAAGATGGGACATCCTCTAAAGCCGTTTTTGCAGTCTTGAACCTCAATTCGAGGGAGACGATCCTCAAAAGAGTGGCTAGCTCCGTACAATGCTCAACGGGATTGTGAGCTCCTTCCCCACTTGAAAATCCCTTAAATCTGGTCTAATCTTCGTCTACTTCTTCAATATCCTCTAAAGATGGAAATTCGAAAAGATCTGGTTCAAGATCTAGAAGGCTAATCTCAAATTTATCTATAAACAAGTCAATAATGGCTTGACGAATGATATCTTCTCGTGAAGAATAATATCCTCGTTCTATAAGTAAGTCCATGTATTCTACTAAGCTAGTTGCAATGTTAGCTGAGATAGAAATTATTCTTGGTTCAATTTCATCTGTTTCCAAAAGTGTAACCTCGTATTTCTATTTATTTTGAAGGTTGATTAAAAAACTATTAGTCTAGTAATTATGGTAATCCAATCCAACATATAAACTTTTCTCGAGATCACATTAGTGAATAATATAAAAAGGGGAAAGAATAAACATAATCATTATTTGCAGACATAAAAATATCTTTTCATACCATAAACATCAAGAATATAATTTAATCAATGTGAATTCTTCTCCATATGTTTTAACGATCTGACCAAATGAATTTTGAAGTTGATAGCTGAGTAGAGCTTCATATCCAAGTGGTGAGATCGAAAACTTCTCATTTGATCCAACTTCGATTTGTCTTAAAAGATCAAGAAGAATTTTTCCGAAGATTCTTTTTTCTGATAAAGTAAGTTCTATTGATTCATTCTTTCCACCTTTGATATACCAAAACTTACCTTTTATCACTGTACCTTCTTCTGAGATTTCACTTGGTGGGATTTCTGATAACAATGTCTTTAAGCTATCCAATGTAAACATGTTGTCACGGTCTCTAGAGACATCAGCTGGAGCTGCGATAGTACTTGATACTTCAGTCTCTCCTGTAAGAGGAGCAGCGATAATTTCTTCTTCTAAAAGAGCAGTACAATGACGTAACAGAGAAGTAGCGGAAATAGACATTTCTTCTAGAGCTTTGAGGATTCCTGCTATTGTTGGATTGGTTATTAAAGAACTTAATCTATTGTAAGCTTGAGTAGTAAGACTTTCATGTTTTCGGAGCTCCTCGAGCATTTCTGAATAGTTTTGGGTTGTTTCAAGCTCTTTTAACCGTTCTAGCATTAAGTATCACATTCCTTATGAATATGTAGTAAGTTTCACACTCTAAGTCGTCCAAAAATCGTTTTCTCGTTTTTCACGTTCATTTTGTTCGTTGAATGAGAAAATAACGCTCTATTAATAATGTTAATCCAGCTCTATTATATAAAAATCTAACTATAATATTAAAGATATCCTTTTCACAAGGAGATAAATAATCCACTTGGAACTACTGGGAGGTTTAAGGATGTAGTATACTTGATTTCGTTTTTAAAGTCACCAGTTGTTATAAGACTATCTAGGATTTTGGATTAAAATTCCAGATAATGGTCAAAACCTGAAGTTCACCATAAAAGACAATGGGGTAGGTATTGAATCTACAAACCTTGATGATGTCGGAAAACCATTTAGAACTTTTCACTCCTCGGCGAGTCGTTTATGATTAGGGCTCTATCTTACCAAAGAAATCATTACTGCCCATGATGGGACATTAGAAATTACTTCCGCAGGATACAATCAGGGAACTACTGTTTCAATCACATTACCTTTCCTTGTCTCCCCAGAAGATGAATTAGAGCCTTCTAAAACAACAAGAGACAGCTCGTTGAATGAAATCATAAAAATCGCAATAATATCCGAAAATATTTTAAAAAGAATGGATGCAGTTAGCCACTTAGGAAATGAGAGTTATAATGAACTTGACAAAGTGATTTCAACATTAGAAAAAAAATTTTATATGATCAAGATGGACAATTAGAAATCTCGCAGGACAATTCTATTCACAAAAAGTTGAAATAAGAAAGAACACGACTTCTGATGCAAAGTAGTTTATATCCTCTTCTTTTGAAAAACAATATTCCTGTTTCGTTAATCCCAGCTTTACCAAATCGTACGCAATTAAATATCATTCTAGATACTTTAGAATCTCTAATTCACAACCAGGATTCAACTCGTTATCAGTTTTTCTTAAGTTTAGTTGAACAAATAAGAAAAAAAGATTACAATGAGATTTTTTATCAAAATAGAATAAATAAAAGTGACTTATTTTGGCAATTTAAAAAAATTAGTTTTATTTATCTCCAAGAAACTCCAATACATAAATTATTCAGTCAAAAAAAGTACTTCTATATCTTACAATTGATTCGAAATGAATTGATTTCTGATCCAATCGATTGGGTTTGTTTGATTAATCAAAAATCAACTTACATATTCTCTCTTTCCAATAATCACCTTTTAATTTGGTCTCCTATTATTTCTGGTTTAGATGAGTTGTTTCTGGCTTCAATATTGTTAGATAGCACAAAATTAGAAGCTCTAAATGATTCTTTAAGATGGAGCCTTATTGACCACGTAAAAACACAATTATTAGGGTTCTTAAAACAATATATGAAGAAGCATCTACCTAAAGAGTTAAAAGATAAATCTATTATTCACCGTTTCATTTTATTGGCTAATACTTTTACAGCTATCCAAAATTGCCTTCTTGAGATAATTAATTATCAATTAATCTCTCTCCCTCTTAAAGAAATAAATGACCTCGATAAAATTTACAAACAGTTAAGTAATATTAATTATCCTGAGCTTATTTCCAAATTAGAGAATATTTACTTTCTTGATTCACTGATGGAACATTTTCGTCAAACTGTACAAAGTCTCACTCAGATAAATAGTTATTGGTTTCTAGATTTTCACCTGATCTATTTGATTGAGATTTCTTCACAGATCTATAGTGAGGTTAAATATCAAAAAATTGGCGGATTTTACACCCCAGTTAAGCTTGCAGAGGCCATTGTTGCTCATTCGTTTGCCAGTTTTAATCAAAAGAAATCGATCAAAACCATTACTAGCATAAAAATATTTGATCCAGCAATGGGAACTGGAATTCTCCTTGTATTTGCATTAGAATGGATAACAAACCTTATGATGTCAAATGCCTTAGTAGAGAACTCTTTTATTGATTTAAGAAGGAAAATTCTCATTTCTAGTATATTTGGGAATGATATAGACCAAGACTGCATTCAGATTTGCAGCATTTTCCTGGATTTATTTTGTAGGATAAAACTAGCTAAAAAAAGGTTTGCTTGCAATTTAATACAAGGAGATTTCATTGAATTTTTTGTCAATCAAGCCAATACAGACAAATCATTACCTAAATATGATATAATCCTTTCAAATCCCCCATATCTCGCTTTCCATAGCCGTTTTGCCAAAGAATCATCTCTAAAGAATGAGCTAATAACTCTTCAGCGATTATTACCAATATTTAGCGGAAAGCGAGACAATACCTACTTATTATTTCTTGGTATTTGCTTACAATATTTCTTAGCTTCGAATGGTGTTTTAGGTTTTGTTATTGATCATTCTTTCCTAGATTTACCTTCCTATGCGAGGATTCGGAATTTTATTCTATCGAATTATCATCTATACTATGTTCTAGCAAATTATAACTACAAAAAAACAGCTGTGGTTGATTTATCCCTTCTGATCTTGAGAAATCAAACAAAATCTAATCATGAGATAATTTGGCAAGAATCTTTGGAAAGAAAACCACAAAGAATTTCTCAAAATCATTTTTTATCTCACCTCAATTATATATTCAGATATCAGGAATCTCCACTTTTCTTTTCTCATATTCAAGAAAAATCTAAGCCACTTGGTCAATTAGCATCTATTTCATGTGGTTTAGAATACGGTGGCTTACTAAAAACGCATTTTTTATCTGATCATGCCAAGAAAAACTTTTATCCCGTTATTGACGGTTCGAATGGTTTACCACAACCCTATATCCTCTTTTGGGTTCCAGGATTAGCAAATTCCTATGTTAGATTTGACAAAAAATATGAGAAACAACTTCAAGACTCAAACCAAGATGTTTCTAAGAAAAAAAAGAAAATATTAATGATTTCAGGGAATTCAAACCGTTTTATTACTCCGAAAATTATTCTAAGACAAACTGCTACTAGGTTTATCGCAACTCTTGATGACCAGCAATTCTTTTCTCTTAGAAATACTCATTTGATCTACAATCCGAAACAACCATACTCACTACTTCTAATCCTTGGAATATTAAATTCATCGCTAGGAAATTGGATTGGTGAGCATTTAAACATCATTCGTAAAGCAAAAAAAACTTCAAGTCGCTATCCCCAAATACGGGTAAACGATCTGAAAACATTCCCACTTATAGATATTGATGCAATAGATGATGATTTAATTATCATTCAACTTGAAACAACTGTAAAAGAATGTTTAAAAATAGGAAATAACATTGCAGTAGCTTTAACTAAACTCTGGAATATCTTTCAAGATTCAGGTTATTCATTCACCTTTCAACGTCAATTTTTAAGATACTGTTTAAGTAATGAAATCCTAGACCACTATTCATTGAAGGAACAATTAGAAAAGCCAAGAATTTGGAATACGGTCATAGAAAAAGAACTATCAAGATTATTAGAACAAAAAGAAGAAATAGATTTTCTTGTTTTTAAGTTATATGGTATCAGTCAAAAAGACCAACAATTCATAAAAGAAAGCAGGCATTAAATCGTTTAAATGAAAAGGATATATTATTGTCTTTTGTTTCTCTATTTTTTCCTTCTTCTTCGTTTTCTTTTTGATTTCTTTCTAGGTTTCTTAATAGGTTTTTTATCGGTTTTTTCTTTTTGTTTTTTCTTTTGTGTTGTAATTTCTGGAAAATCTTTTGAAATCTCTTGCAAAACTTCCTCTCGTGAAATATCCTGAACAACTGATTCTTCCTGAGAAAGTTCTTCCTCACCATTGAATTCTTCTCTAATATCTTTTGTGGCTTGTCGCAATACGGCTTTTATTTCAGTAACATCAGGAGACTCATGAAATAATGACTCTATTTTAGCTGTTTTGGCAGCTTTGATTTTATCATCTGTTTTAAAAAGAGCAAGATCTTGAATTCGTTCCTGTGCTCGTCTCATTTCTTCTCGTAATGCGGCAGCATCGACAGTTTCCTCAAGTTGTTTGTCAGTTAGACTAGCACTGGTTTTTATGATTCTTAAACTTTCCATAGGAATTTTCAAACCTGATCCAGCAACTAGGGCATCTAAGACTGGAGCAAAATCATCGAAGATGCTTGTATCTATGACTTCCTTCTGTATTTCTTCGTTAAAGACATCAGCGAATCTGAAAGCTAATAAATCAGTTAGTTCATCAATAGGATCGCTTTGTTCACTATCACAAATGACTGCGACTGTAATATCTGCTATTCGTCTGATGTGAATAGTTAGATCATCAGTTGAAAACTTCTCAATCATTCTACCAGTAACTTCTGACATAAGATCTAAAATTCCAGTCAATAGCCCACTAAAGATCGTATCAGGAAACTTTAATCCAGAATAAGAACGACTTAGAAGACATGTTCCCCCTGAACTGATAAACCACACATAATGTACAAAAGGTGCCTCTTGTCCAATTTCATATGTTGAAATAGATGACATTCTTACTGCTTGTGTGAAATCTTCTTCTAAAACCTCATCTCGATCTTTTTCTGCAGCCAAAGTAACTGCTTTTGTAGCAAGTTCTCGGGCTCGTCGTGTTACTAATTTATTTAGTGCTTCGACACTATCCTTTGATACACGTGGAATACCAGTTTTTTTTAATATTTGCCAACATTCTTTATGATCGAAGCCCAATTGGACATCTTGTTTTTGATTTTTTGACATTAAGCTTTGTTTCTCCACTGGTGATCTTATAGTTTATCTTTTGAAAAATTTTGTCTAGAATCAGAGCTTTCCTGTTGAGTCAATGTCAAGAATCTGACTTTAAAAAATAATTAGCTCATAAAGACTAAAAAGGTTAGTGTATTCTATCTAAGATATGTAGAAATGAGGATTGCTATTTATCCTCAGCGCTTTATCTTTCCAACAGCAACTTCTTTTAAAAATACTAGAATAAGAAGAAAACGCATAACAGAATAAAAAAGTGCACAAAGATTCATATTTTATTCAATAAGACAAGGAAATGGATTTAAAATCATCATAATGGTATTTAAAGTTTAGATATTTCTTAATAAAACTGTAATAAGAACTATTATAGTAGAAATTGATCTCAATAACAATTCTAAGAGGATTCGAAGGCTAAGTTGTAGAATTCCTCAGTAATTCTAAAAATTCATTCTTTATTACTATATGTATTTTCAACCGACGAAAAAAGGCAAGGATTCAATAGAGGATGAATATTTATTGTTACTTCTGAAAAGTCGATTGCATTGAAAGGGTACTACTCTAGTTAATACCGTTGGTAAAGTTTTTTAAGTATGATTGAGTTAGAACTATAGGGCTATTGAGCTCAGTTATGGTCGGTTGGAAATGGAATTAGAGTTGAATAACTTAGTGAGAGATTTTTTACGGTTCAGACAATTTGACTTTGATTCAAATGTCACTATAAGGGCTAAGAATGATAAAGAAGTTCAATTTTCTTACTTGGTTCATCAATCAAAAGATAAGAATATCGATATAGGCGGAAAAATTGGAGTAATAGTTAAAGATTGGGCTAGATCGTGTGGGTATAATGTCATACTAGAAGCTGAAAGGCTACAAACAAGTACGCCCGGTTTAGCGAAGGTTATGGTTTGCGCAAACCAATTCTCAGCGACAGCTCGGGAACTTGCAAATAAACTTGGAATTTTAACTCTTACAAATGGTGAGTTAGTCTCGATTAAAAAAATGTACATGCAACAACCCTCCTTTGATCCGTGAGAATAGCTGTAACCTGGAATATAACATCATCTCTATTATCCTTTCGACTATAGTTTCTATTTATTGAAAAGTCTTAATTATGGCACTTCTTCCTTTATATGGAACAATTACTAAAAATGGTATTAAATTTTCATTACGGTAGCTCAACATAGGTTCGATTTCTGATAGTGTATTTTCAGGAGTGTTATTTTCTTCGGAGAGGTGAGAAAGGACTGCAATTTGAGGCATTGTTGCAGAGATGAACTCACCAGCACTCCAATTCGAGAGATGCCCCTTAGGACTTAATAATCGTTGTTTTAAAAAGGAAGGATAAGAGCTTTGTAGAAGAAGATCGAAAGAATGGTTAGCTTCAATTATTAATACTTTCACATTCCTAAATCCATCTATTAAGAAGGGAGTGGTTCTACCACAGTCATTTAGATAACCTACCAGGGGAACACCATCATGTGATTTAATAAGAAATGCAATAGGATCAACAGAATCGTGTTGAATTTCGTATGGGGTAATAATTGGTTCAGTACCTAATCGGAAGTCCTCCCCTACCTCAATAAACTCAGCATCGAAGTTCCCTACTTTCTTTCTTATTCTTTGATATGTATCGAAAGTTACCCAGAACTTTAGATGATACTTTCTGGATAAGGTTTTAATACCAGTAATATGATCTTGATGTTCATGAGTAAGGATAATCCCCGTGAGATCAGTGATTTTCTCTCCAATTTCATTAAGTGTTTTATTAATTCTTCTAGCACTGATCCCAGCATCAATTAGGAATCTATCAGTACCCACGCGGACAAAAGTAGCATTACCTTTACTAGACGACGCTAAAACACACACTTTAAGCACAAGTAATCGTCCTCTATCATTATAATTATATAAAGTTCTCAATATAGAATTATTCGGATTGGAGTATATTACCACTTCATTCAATTTGAAAAATCTTTTTTGCATTTTCTGAAAAAATCAATCTTTTTTCATCTTCAGTCAAAATTGAATTGTTCTCAATTACATATCTTGAATGCTCCATGGATGTTCCCATGACTACTGGGGTGTCAGTGCCGAACAGTACTTTTTCAAATCCACATGTTTCACGAATACTTTTAACAACTGAAGGAATTTCTAAATCGTATGGTACTGCTGATGTATCAAGATAAATATTAGTATTTTTTTTGCTCAACTCAAGAACTTCATTCAACCATGATTCATCCTCTGTATTCCCATATCCTCCAAGATGAGCAAAAATTATCTTATTCTTTGAAAACTTCTTAATAATTTTAGCCCAGAACTTAGGGTGACCCCTTTTTACACATTGTAATGTGTGAATTTCCCAGGGACCTGGATCTTTCCCAAGGTGAATTAGTATCGGTAAGCTTAGATTATTAGCAAACTTGAAGATGGTTTTCAGATTTTTATTCTTTCTTGGATTAAAGAATTGTAAAGTTGGGATAAGTTTTATTCCCTTGAGATCAAGATCTGAGATTTCCTCAAGTTTTACCTTCACATATTTACTATCTTTCGATGGGTTTACTGAGCCAAATCCAATGAAACGGTTAGGATATTGTTGAACTATATCTGCAACTTGCGCGTTTGAGGTATTTCCCACTCGTAAAATCGTTTTCATTGCATCAAGAAGCTGATATGGATCAATAAAGAGTGAATAAGACAAAAAATCATACACAATTTCGTCTCTAAGGGTTAAATTTGTGTCTAGAACATTCGGATCAAGGTCAAGAGCTAAAAGAACTGCTTTCGTAACTTTAGCTCTATCCATTTCTTTTATAAGTGATTCGGCAGAGGTTAATGATTGGATAGGGTGAACATGAGTGTCAATAACCTCTTGACGGAAGGATTCAACCAAATTCATTCAATATTCATCGAAAAGGGAAAGGATTATTATTCCTTCTCTTCAAAGATTTTTTTAATCTATAAAGAAAAAAGAATCAGTCTTAGCTGATCATATTAAAGAAGATCTAGAAGAACGGAATCCAAGAATGCCCATTAAAACAGATCCCTCTGAACGAGAGTCCGTCAAACTTAGACGACTCTTTTTTCGAAATTCTATATCAAAAAAGAAAAAAAAAGATGAAAAGAAGATAAAAGAAAAATACAAGTTCTTTGTAATGAAAATGAGCTGGGATCAAGCATTAACAGTAATGAAACAAATAGAAAAAGAAATAGATGATGATAGAGAAGAATTACTAAGAAAAGTAAAAATAAGAGAATTTAATCCGAATAAAGATTCAGAAAAATTTATTCGTTGTTACAACAGGGCTTTCATTACTGCACCTGACCCTTATCGCTCGTTAACTTTAGAAGATGTACAACATTTCAAACCAGACTCTACATTTATAGCCGAAATATACGGACGGATTGTCGGTTTTGTATTTTTGGTTATAGAACCATTAATCAAACAGGGAAAACACTTAGGTAAACAGGGTATTATAGCAGGGATAGGAGTTGATCCACGTTATCGACGTAAACGAATTGCATTTCTTTTAGCAGCGAAAGCTGCGAGTTATTTTGCAGAAAATAATGTAATGGAACTAGTATGCGAAGTATACCATGAGAACAAAGTATCATATAGTTTCATTCGCAACTTTGGGTTTTCTCAGACTGGTATAATATATCTTTAATATTTAGTTCTCCCTAATTAAAATTTTGAGATAATTAAAATGTGATAATGTTAATTAAGACTGAATTAAGTCTTCTGAAGACTTCTGATTCGGAAAGAAAAAGGATCAATGAAAAAAATTAAATCTTTAATAAGTCAAATTATTTTGACAATACAAAATAAAAAGTATAAAGATATTCTAGCTATTATTCTGTCTGCTTTAACCTCTCCTGACGACATAAAAAGGGAGTATGAAAGTGGAGCGGAAGATTACGTATTAAAATCATGGAGTAACCAGGATCCAGTTTAGTAGATCAAATACCACTTTAATGTGGCTTATTCTATTTAAATACCCCCATAACCTTTTCAAACACCTTTTTTCGATTTAACTGTGTCAACTCCCATATTACGATGTTAGGTCTTCGTTTAATAGAAGAAAGAAAAGAATTTTCGAAATAGGGAATCGTTCCTAATATTCTGGGGTAATTATCAAGCGCATGTTCCACAGCTTTTCTAAATTCAAGAGAAAAGAGTTCCATTTTCCCTAGCTCATCAATTATGAGAAGATCTGTATTTGTATACAAACTAGGAACAGCAATATTATTTAAATCCGCAATATTAACTGAATATTTTCCTACACGAAAAGTAGTTTTGAATTTGGGGTCATTCAATCGAGCAAGGACACCCTGTTGTCCATCTAGTGTATAAATGTTGAATCCTATCCTTTGTCCATCTTGGCGACATTCACTTGTATAAAAGCCTGTAATATTCCAATTAGGCTTTGTTCTTTTGATTTTTGTTACAATCTTTTTTATTAATGTTGTTTTTCCAATTCCAGGCCTCCCACTTACAAATATGTGTTTAAACATTAAATCACTGGACAATTTTGATTACCTAGCCCAGTATTTGTCAAAAATGTTCTGAAAACAATCTAATTTACTTTGAACTTTTTCAGAGATTATCTCAACCTTTTCCCAGCTCTCTAGGTAGTTTTTAAGCACAAGGAAAAATTCATCCAAGAATTGAGCGTAATTATTTCCCCTAGTTGCAAATTCTGGTAATATTTTGGCAAGTATATTACAATTCTTATGGTTAATGAACACCATTGCTTGATTAAAATTTTCAGACAGAGCACTATAACGATCCTTTAGGATTTGTCCCATGAAATCAGTATCGACATATAATAGATGCCCATCATCCGAAACTAACCAATGATTTTGATTATAGTCAAGAAGGATACGAGCTTTAGACGCATACCACATTATCTCTAAGAGATCTCTTATTTCACTAGGATTAATGAATTGACATACTGGAAAAAACACAAACTGCTGGAGAATGATCAAAAGGTGTTTTGTATTAAGGAAATAAGTAGCTGGATAGTGGTCTCGTAGTGCCATATAAAGCCGTTGAATCCGATCTTTGATATAAGCTGCAGGATCAAAAGGAACTTTATTGGATATAATACCAGGTTTTGTAAAGATTCTGATAGCATAGTATTCATTCTGTTGATTAATCAGGACGGTAACTCCTCGATCTATTCCATACCCCGGTCTATTTACCTCATAAAACTGAAAGATGTTGCTATGCATATCTGGATGGCCAAAGAAAGCATTAAGACATTGAAGAATTTCTATTTGATCAAATTTTGTATCGAAGGGCCATTCCCCATCTTCATGCTTGGAAACTTCAACAGGATAACCAAACATGTTTGGGTGCATAAGACTTAACCAACTAAAAAAAAGTATAATGAATTCTCTCTAGTGTATTTAATATGCATAACTGAACCTAAATACAAGGTCTTTTACTACTCAATGGCCATTTGCCTTCATTGATAATTTATAACTCTGTACATGAAGAGCTTTAAGAATCTATATGAATTTTTTTTTATATTATTCAAGAGAAAATTTATCTAAATAGCACTGAAATGAATAACTAGCCATTAAAATGCTGGGAATTCAGAACAAATCATTGTGGTGAGATCCGTTCTGGCATCTGACGCAAATAAGATAATCTATCGTAAAGATTTAGTTGAGGTTAAAGATTTAAAACAAATTTTTAAGAGAATGCGAAATCACCTTGCTGGAAATTTCGTTGGAACAACTAGAGACGAAAGACTCGCTGAACAGCTAATCTTTCTTTTGTTTTGTAAGATCTATGACGAATTAACTGGTTCTCCTGATGAGCCAGTTCTCTTCCAATTAAATTACCATGATATTTATTCAAATAGTAACATATTAGAAAGAGTAACTCTGCTATTTAATCAGCTCAAAAACCAATACAGCTCAATGTTTGATGACCACGATAGATTGTTTGTGGATGAAACATCATTAACTTCAATAGTGGAGAGTATTGAAAAGTTTAGTATCATAAAAGCAAGTCGTGATGCAATTGGAGATGCATTTGAAATATTTCTTGGACCATCACTCAGAGGTAACAAAGGACAATTCTTTACTCCCCGAAATATAGTTCAGACAATGATTGAAATCCTTGATCCAAAGCCAAACGAGCGATTTATAGATCCTGCTTGTGGAACAGGTGGATTTCTAATAGTAAGATTAGCTCAACAAACAAAAAAAAATGAGAATAAAGGTGTACAAGAACCATATAATATGAATGTATTATTCGGGATTGACAAGGATCAGTTTCTAGCAAAGATTACTCAACTATATCTAGCTATACTGGGTTTCCAAGAAAAAGTAGTATTTTGTGAAAATTCCCTAAATCCACCGGAGAGCTGGAGTTCAAAGGTATTCGAAACAATTAAACTAAATAGCTTTGATATAGTATGCACAAATCCACCATTTGGAGCAAAAATACCCATTAAATCGAAGGAAATATTACGTGATTACCATCTAGGTCATAAATGGAAGAAACAAGCTGATGGATCTTGGCATAAAACCGAAACTCTTCAAGAGAAGCAACCACCTCAAATACTTTTTATTGAACGGTGTCTTAAGCTTCTGAAACCAGGTGGTCGATTAGGAATAATATTACCAGATGGAATCTTTGGAAATCCTTCAGATCGATACATTCTATACTATTTACGACAACATGTGAAAATCCTAGCGTTAATAAGCTGTTCACATCTCGCATTTCTCCCCCACACACATACTAAAACATCACTCCTGTTCGTAGAAAAACGTAAGCCGCAACAAGATTATTCTTTATTTATGGCTATTACAGAAAACGTTGGACACGATAAAAACGGCAAACCACTCTACCTAATAGATAATAAAGGAAATTTCATACTAGATACTAATGGAAATAAGATAATTAATGATGACTTTCCCAAAATAGTCGAAAATTATAGAGAATTTAGAGCGGGTACTTTGCAAGATCAATCACACTTAGGCTTTATCTTTACGAGCTCCCAGATTGAGAACCAAATTCTCATTCCCGAGTACTATAATCCAGAGATCGCTCAACGTTTATATATCATTGAAAACGAGGGGAAATATCAACTGGTTAGAATTGGTGACTTAGTAAAAAAAGGAACAATTCAAATAACACGGGGACACGAAATAGGATCCAAATTTTATGGTACTGGTCCAATTCCATTCGTAAGAACGTCAGATCTTATTAACTGGGAAATTAATATTGATCCAAAAAAACAAGTCGCAAGGGAGGTATATGAGCTATATAAAGACAAACAGGATATTAGAGCTGGAGATATTCTATTAGTAAATGATGGTACGTTTTTAATAGGGAAAACAGCAATGATAACAGAGAAGGATACCCAAATTCTTATCCAAAGCCATCTGAAAAAGATAAGAGTAGTGAAAAAAGAGTTTTTAGATGAAAACCTATTATTGTGGGCTCTTAATACGGATATTGTACAAGATCAAATAAGAGCAAAGACGTTCATTCAATCAACAATTTCAACCCTAGGAAATCGACTAATGGATTTGGTTTTGCCAATACCACGAGAGAAGGAAAAACGAAATGCTATTTCACAAGAAATAGAAGAAATTATTCAGGAAAAAATGGCTTTGAGAGAGAGAATTCGTCGAACATTAGAGATCCTGAATAATTAAAGGGAATGAAAATCTTAGTGATTATCTTATTATGAGTCAGAGAGTGGACTTATTATTACCGATACCTCAAGAAACAGAAACAAGAATTACAATTTCCCAGGAAATTAATGAGATAATACAGGAAAAAATGGCCCTCAAAAATCGAATTCGGAGCCTTTTAGGAGAACTGTAAGATAAATTCACTTTTACATTTTTAACTTTCCTGGTAGTAATCTTCTCAATCAGCTTGGCCAGAAATAAAGTGTACAAAATAAAATGATTATCATAAATATTAAGCATATGATTTTACTTTTATTCAAACTGATAACCCAATGCAATTAAACGCAATCCATTCATTAGAATGAGATATTGGAATTTTATTATCTTTAATCAAGACCATTAACCCATGTAAATATGAACAAGAATGCATTAACTTCTAGATCTATATTTAGAATAGTTTATACAAGAAGAAAGCGTATAAGATATTGTTTTTCTATTTTTAATCGAATAAATGTATTACAAAATATTAATATATCGTAGAATGATTATAGAACGATTATTCATTTATATTATAATTTTGTGAAACCATGCTTCAACAATCCGTGGTTCCCAATCTCCACCTATTTCACTATAACCTACCATTATTAGATCTTCTGTGGAGGCTTGGATAATTGATGTTACTCTTTCCGTATATTCTTCTCTGCCATATTGCTGATGAGCGACTACACTTCCATTCATATCTGTTTTTAAAACTAGTATACGTTGCATAGATCTAGTCTCACCAACTATTACTAGGTTTTCGTCATTAGGTTGAATTATACAAAAACCAATTCCTTTGTAATCATAGACCTTACTCCATTTAGTTTCTCCTTCGTTGTCTACTCTAACAACAGTAAAGTGATTGTCATCTTCATAACTTTCTCGTGAGCATCCAACTAAAACTAATCCTCCATCAGATGTCTTTAGTAGATCGTAAGCTTTCGTATATAAACTTCCACCAAAGGCCTTTTCCCAAATTAGTCCACTAGCATTTAATTTTGCTAGGTACATGTTGGTATTTCCCTTACCTGAAAGAAAACGTGTACGACCTGCAACCACAAATTCTTCCACTGCTGTCTCAACAATAGAATAAGCAACATCTGTTGAATATCCCCCAAAGCTATAGTCCCAAAGTTTATTACCAAAGGAGTCGATTTTTGTTACTAGGCAATCTCGATAATAACTGTCTTTGTCTCTAGAACCAGTAATAGCGAATCCCCCGTCACTGGATCGAAGAATATCGTAAGGCCTTTCATCTTGGATTTTATTGAGTAAATTTTTACTCCACAAAACAGTACCATCTTCAGAAATTCTCAACAGTAAAATTTGCCATCGCCATAATGATTCATTAAAGAATTCCCCAGCTATGATAAATCCCCCATCAGAACATTCAGCAATCGAATGCCCTTCTGCTGGTGAGTTACTCAAAGATTTATTCCATAAGGGGTGACCGTCAGTATTTACTTTCATTAACCAAATCTTTGCTGCACTTGAACCATGCATCTTGGTTCCAATAACAATAAAATTTCCATCTTTAGCCTCAATGATATCGCTTATAACGTAATTTGATTGCCCACTATAAAGTTGATACCATCTAAACTCGTGGTTATTTGAAATAATAATAAAAACGAGTGTACTAAGCATTTTTAGGAAAATACTTGGAGGAATCAAGAATTTAAGTATCAACCTCTCTTTTTCAGCCTAATTTCCTTCTTTATTGATGACCTCAGTTTTACTCTGACGATTTAAGGGTTCATTAACTTTTGGATATCAATCATTAATTTTGGGGTTTCAGTTTTATCAAAAAATTACTTCTTATACTAAGATTTTATGTTATTAAGGAAGCTGTTGAGTGTTTTTATATAAATCTACTAACCTTAAACTTCAATAAAGAATTAGCATTTTGAATCTCTGAAGATTGGAACATATTCGGGAGAAATACATCATGTTACAATATCCCAGGTTTTAATAATAAGCCTTTCAGTGAGATCATAAAGTCTAAAGATGTATTTCTTAAATGAATTATCTCTTAGGTTACTAGCCAACAGTCCTAAAAACTACTAGAAAAGTTGGTTCAAACGCAAAATGAAGGTAAAAAAGCAATAAAATCGAAGTATTGATTAACCTTAGCGATTGAATGCATCTTACTCGTTACAGGTGGTTCTTAAAATGGGATTGGACGTAAATAAAGTTAGAACTGATTTTCCAGCGCTTCACCAACTTAAAGATGGAAAACCAATTATTTATGCTGACTCGGCTTGTATGGCACTCAAGCCTCAACAGGTCATCGATGCTCTGGTAGCATATTACACTGAATATACTGCATGTGCTGGCCGCAGCCCCCATGCTTTTTCGTTAAAAACAACTCGTCTATATGATGACGCTCGAAAAGATTTGGCAAGGTTTATCAACGCAAAAAATCCCGCTGAAATTGTGTGGGTACGGAATACAACTGAAGCATTAAACTTGGGAAGCCATTGTCTCTCTCTCGAAGAAAATGGAAAGGGGACCATCATCACAACATCTGAAAGTCACAATTCTAATTTGGTGAAATGGGTTAGGTTGCATAACTTAGGAAAAATCGAATTAAAAATCATGGAAATGCCATTAACTGGAATGTTTAATCTCGAAGAATTTACTGAAATTGTGGAGAAGTGTGAGGAGGGGAATTTTCTCGCGAGTTTAAACCACACTAGTAATGTTACTGCTGCCCATATTCCTGAAACTGAGATAGCTCAAATCGTACACGAAAGAGATGGTATATTACAATTGGATGCAGCTCAAAGTTTTCCCCATCGACCAATTGATGTCCAAAAAATGGAGGTAGATCTATTTGCTGCATCTATGCATAAAGCTTGTGGGCCAACAGGCATGGGCTTTCTCTATGGACGATATGATCTTCTAGAAAAAACAGAACCTTTGATTCTAGGTGGGGAAACCGTTTCTGATGTTCATTATCCTCATGATATCAAGCTTCTTAGTCCTCCAACCAAGTTTGAGGCAGGTCTTCAGAATTATGCAGGAGCAATAGCATCAGGTGCAACTGTGGAATATCTAGCGTCAGTTGGTATGGATAAAATCCAATCTCATGAGAAGCTTCTCAGTCGAACAATGATAAATAATTTGAGAGAAACTTTAGGGAATAAAATACACATTTTAGGCCCAGAAAATCCTGAACAGAGAGCAGCATTAGCGGCTATTGATTTGAAAGGTCAAATAAACCCACACGAAGTTGCGATTCTAATGGATGAAATGAAAAATATATTTCTTCGATCAGGATTCCACTGTACGCACGCATTCCACCATGAAAAGCATCTCGACGTGGGTACACTACGTCCTAGCTGGTATTTGTATAATACTGTTGAAGAGGTTAATATCTTTGTAGAAACCTTACAAGAAATATTTGATATTATGGCTTGAACGACCAAATAAATTCAATGTTCCTACAGTGTTTAAAATGTCAATGAAAGATCAAGATAAAACAAATACGTTAATTCTCGAGTTATTAAAAGATATGAAAGAGGCCACTACAACTGAATTAATTAAAGAGGCCGAGAGTCTTGGAATTAATGAATGTAGTGATCGGATTCCAGCTGCATTGGCTGAATTAAATTTTCAAGGATTGATCACAAAAATAATTTCACGGGAAAAAAAAGCTATAATTTGGACTCTCCCAGAAAACAAAAACTAAATAGCCCACCCAATTAGGTGCTTATTGCCAATATGAACATTTTCTAGATGATTCTTAGCAGCTTCATAACATTCTTTGACTTGTCGGAGAGGTGTAACAGGAAGATCTATTAAGAATGAATCGGGATGGAAAACTAAAAGAGAATATGGAATAGATTTATCTAATGAAGCTAAGAATTGAGCAATATTACTGACTTCCTCTTTATCAACGTAACTGGGAACCAATAAGGTTGTTGCAGTTAAAACTGGGTTTTCTTTTCTCTCATGATAGAATTTATTAAAACAAATCTCAAAATTTTTAAACGATTGTTCATTAGATACCCCACTTAGAACTTGAGAGAGTGTAGGAGAGAAATACTTTAAATCAAACTTCGCATTACCCCCTGTTCTGAGTGATAATGCTACTGCGTTTTGCACAAGTTTTGAATTTCCAGCACCATTCCATTCCCAACACACGCGAAGAATTCGTTCAAGCGCAGCGTCCTTAGCTCGTCTGCTAGCGCGGAGAGCCCAAGACAACTGTGGTTCAGGAGATCCTCCAAACCAACAAATGCAGGATATTTTTGGATTATTTTGAATTTTAGAGACAAATTTGTCAAATGTGTATATTTCTGCTGCATTTACCGCCCTATGTTGATCATTCTGACAACCCAAACAAGAAAAATTACATCCATAAAGAAAACAGGCAAGATTATAATAACCACGTTCTGGGCCTTTGTGATATGAAAATTGGGGATAACCAGCTGATGTTCCTCCTGGACAAAAGTATGTGCTACAACAATTTGTTGGAATAGGATCAAGGTATGTATGTAACAGTGCTTTGTTTTTTCCTGCAATAGATTCTAAATGACCATTGACATTTTTCCTAATTCCACAATAGCCACTTTCTCCTAATCCAATGAGGCATTCATTTGAGCAAATATGACACTGTTGTCCCCCTAAACTATTCGGGATATCAGGCGTTAAATACCATTTCGCACGATTCTTGCTATGAGATGAACGTGAACGCTCAATTGCTTCTTCAGGATTTTTTTTAACACATTCTGAACAGATCCCTAGAGAAGCAGCTAATATTTGAGGTTGTGTATTGCAAATCTGACATTTCGTAAATTCAAACATTATTCTTCAATAGGTTTGGCTAATTTCTACTCTTAAGAAATTCGTATTAAAAATTTCTTCCAATCTGTTCTATTTACGCATTCTTGGAAGTTTTATTTTAATTTCGGTTCCCTGATCCTCTCCTTTACTGTATGCGCTTATCGATCCATTATGGGCGTTGATTATTTTCCGAGCAAGGTAAAGGCCTATTCCTGTTCCTGTGATATCATACTTGGTCGGAAATGACGTAAATTTATCGAATATTTTATCTAAATTTTCGGGTTTTATCCCAGCACCATTATCGATTACTATTAACTCGACTTTTTGTTCAGTAAGATTCAGTTCCAAGTTTATCCTTCTATTTTCACGTGGTGTATTTCGAATTGCATTATCAAGAACATTATTCAAAACATTATTCAGTCTTTTAGGATCACCATAAATAAAAATTTGATTTTTTAACCTAGAACTATCAAAATAAATTTGTCCTTCATACAACTTTCGATAAGGTTCTAAAAACTCTGATATAAAGCCACAAAGCTCCATTTTTTCTAAAAATACTTCAAATTTGCCTCTTTCAATACGGTAAAGGTCACTGACACTGGATCCTAGTTCTTCTAATCGAGCAACATTATTCATAATGGTATTCAAGATATGTTTATTTTCTGTATTCTTTTCACGTGTCAAAAGGAATTCGGTATATCCTTTAATAACTGTAAGAGGAGTTCTTAACTCATGAGCAATCTGATCCATGAATTCTCTTTGTTTTTCTGCTAATTTCCTCCTTTCCTCTTCTATTAGTTTACGTTCTGTGATGTCAGTAAAGACTGAAAGTGCTCCTTTAAATTCACCTTCTGGGGAAATAACTGAAGTTGTTGTGACAATAACTGGAATACAATGGTTATCTTTTGCTAATAGACTTGCTTCATAAGTACTACTAATTCCCTTCACACGTTTTGAAGATTCAGCTTTAATTTTATCGAGCTCCTCTTCTGGGACAAGAAAACTGTAATGTTTGCCTAATAACTCATTTTCCGAATAACCTAGCATTTCTGCTGTTCTTGGGTTTACAAAAGAAATAAATCCCCCAACATCCTCCAATAAAACTCCTTCTCTTAGTTTTTCAACAAGCATCTTATATTTCTCTTTGGATTCACGGAGTTCATTCTCTGCTTTCTTGCGTTTAGTAATTTCTAATGTTGTTTCTACTGCGCCAATAATCTTACCATTATTATCAAAGACAGGACTACCATGAATAAACCACATTCTTCCATCAGGAGTAGTTATTTCATTCTCTTGTGGTTTTCTCGTATTAATAGCTTTAAAGATTGGACATCCAATGCAAGGTTCTCTTCTCTGAGGCCAAATTTCATAACAATATTTTCCTACTAGTTGGTCAAGTTTTTTATCAACGGATTGACAAGCAGATTTATTTGCCCACAAAACTCTCTGTAGTAAGTCCTGGAATACAACATGCTCAACTAAGGAATTTAATATTTGTTCTCTTTCATTTTTTGTTCTTTCTAGCTCTTCCTCTGCCTGCTTACATTCTGTAATATCTGTTACTACAGCAAAATAGGTATTAATTGTCCCATCTTCATGAAATTGAGGTTTTGGTGATACAATAGTGTTGATTTTAGAACCATCTTTCCGTGTCCATCTAAGTTCATAATTTTCAATTATTCTTTCTCTTTGTTTGAATAATTGCTTTCTCAAAATGTCTTGGTTTTCTTCATCCAAGAAATCTGTGACAGGATGATGAAGTACTTCGTCTTGAGAATATCCTAGCATTTCGAAAGTTCTTTTGTTAGCATAGATGATTAAACCATTGTTATCAAGAATACCCACAGCATCTTTCATTGTTTCTACTAAGGTTCTGTACATCTCCTTACTTGTTTGTAGGGCTTCCTCCGCAAGTTTACGTTTTGTAATGTCATGAGCAATAACTTGAATAGTTTTAACTTCATCTTTTTTTAAAATTAATGTCGAAAATGCTTCAAGATAATGAATACGATCATTTTTATCTCTTATTCTTACTTCAATAGGGGTTATATCAGACCCTTCTAAACAACTATCA
The DNA here is from genome assembly GCA_029856365.1 of Candidatus Hodarchaeota archaeon. Classification (GTDB taxonomy): domain Archaea; phylum Asgardarchaeota; class Heimdallarchaeia; order Hodarchaeales; family Hodarchaeaceae; genus Hodarchaeum. Next base: position 8,497 of record JAHQWW010000014.1, on the reverse strand, counting down.
AAGAGAGTAACATATTTAGGGAGATCTTGCCTTAAAAATATACCTATTTTTTTATAGTGCTTACCTAGTATTTCTTTTTTTGTTAAACCCGTTATTGTTCCTGTAACATCATTACAGTCAATGATTCTACCATTTGTATCAAGTAATATGATGAGGATTGGAGCTTCTTCAAATAACATCCTGTATTTCTCTTCACTTTCACGAAGCGCGTTCATTGCATCTCTGTACTTCTTATTGTATTGTTTAAGAAGATCTTTTACATGGTTTTTAAATTGAGGTGGGATATCTTCAGAGATATCATCTATCCTCATATTTAATAACACAATCCTGTTATCTAAAAAGAGAATTAAATCAATAAAACTAGTAAAACTAGACAATATACTAACACACGAGAATATTATAAAAACTTTGATATTTCCTTTTATTGTTGTTTGAATTAGAAGAATGGTTAGCTGGATCTTATTGAAATAAAAAGATGTGAATCAGATATTCTTTCCAGTAAAAAAAAATTATGAAACGCAATATTAGATACCTTGTAAATTGAAATCAACCATAAATATGTACAACATGTTTCCTTCTCATATTTTTCGTTTTTATGAGGCGAATATCCGCTTACTATTTACTATTGATAATTAAAAGATGAGATTTGAGAGACTAATTCATGAAATGCGCTCTCAACATTCTCTCCAGTGAGTGCAGATGTATCAAAGTAAGCTGAAATACTTATATTGTCTTCCAAAAACCCAGCTATTTCTTGTTGAGAAATCGCTCGTAATTCCTTTAAATCCACCTTATTTCCAATTAAAACAAATGGAATTTCTCCTGTGATGTCCTGAATATCCTCAATCCAAGAATAAAGATTATCTAGGCTTTTAGGTACTGTTAAATCGAAGATTAACAAAGCTCCTTTAGCTTTTGTGTAAAACTTTTTTCTAAACTGTCGAAAAAGTGTCTGGCCAGCGATATCCCAAATCTGCAGGTAAATTTCTTGATCTTGAACAACGAGGCTCTTCGAAGTAATAGCAACACCAATTGTGGCTTTATAATCCCCCGTGAAAGAACCAGTAACAAACCGGTTGATTAACGAGGTCTTCCCTACCGCCCCGTCTCCCGTCAATACTATCTTATATTTCAATTAGTATACCTCGAGTTTACTTGTCCTTCCTTCAGATGATTAAGCTTCTAACCTTCCTCCTCTTTATAAATATTTATTAAATATATTTTAAAATTATTGTGATTTAATCCAAAAAAGCATTTGATAGCAAAAGAAATATTCTGAATATCTGTAGTTCACTATATGATTTGAGAAATTAACCCAAGAAAAGCTGCTTCGACATTCTTGCCAGTCAAAGCAGATGTATTAAAATTTAATACAACATTTGGATGTTGATCAATAAAAATACTGATCTCTTCAGGTTTAACCTCAATGAGCTCCTTTAAATCTGATTTATTACCTATTAAAATTAGAGGTACATCACCAGTTACTTCGTGAATATCCTTTATCCATGAATTAAGCTGATTTAGACTGTTAGGTGCCGTCAGATCAAATACAAGAAGCGCACTTCGAGCATTTTCAAAGAATTTCTTTCTAAAAGCCCGAAATAATGATTGTCCAGCGATATCCCAAACTAGTAGCTTCACGCGAAAATTATCATTTTTTTTTTGAAAAGTTACTTCTCTAGTGAAAATGTCTACACCTATAGTCGCCTTATATTCGGAAGTAAACTTACCAGCGATGTAGCGATTAACTAAAGTAGTTTTACCAACTGATGCTTCTCCAGCAACAATGATTTTAAAGCACCATACATCATTTTCTAATTCTATTGTCATCTTGTTAAGCACCACGATGATCGAATTATGTTCCTTTTTGCAATCGTTCCCCCAGAAAAGCAGGTAATCCAGTTTCATTGATTCTTTTCACTACTTCGTCAATATCATAATCGACTCTGATTATCTCTGCTGAAAGTGTTTCTAAGTCGAGAACAGCATAACTAGCTCTAGGATCCCTATCACGAGGTTGACCTACACTTCCGGGATTACACATCAAAATATCTTGACCTGTTTCAGATGATTGACTCTTATCAACGAATGGGATGTGAGTATGGCCGAGTAGTAATATTCCTATCTCGAATAGCTCCATGAATGAGAAAAGATCCTTTTGTTGAGGAGTATTCGGCCGAATATATTCATCCAATGGATATTGGGGGGAACCATGTATTATAGAAATGCTGATCTCATAGCTCTTGTGAGAGACGGTTCGTGAACTGGGTAATTGATATAGGAATGTTTTTTCTTCAGGGGTTAATTTTTGAGCTTGCCATTTAATTGCTTGTTGAGCATATCTATTAAAATTGCTAATATATTTATCGAAATTAGCGATATCCCTGCCTCCACCTCCTATAGCATGATCATGATTACCTTTTGTTACTGCTACAAATTTTTCTTTGATTATTCTAGTAATCACTTCAGTAGGGTTAGGTCCATATCCAACAAGGTCTCCTGGGCATAAATATTCTATCACTTCTGGGAAATTATTTTCAATGTCTTTCAGTACAGCATCCAATGCCACTATATTCGCGTGAATATCTGAGATGACTGCTAGTGTATATACCACTAATTCAACACCTGAATTAAATGACTATGCGCTCATAGTAACCATAATAGTGTACAAAAATGTATTTTACGCGTGTATTTTTTGTTTTATATTATACTTTGCAATATTACAAAAATTTGCCAAAATTAACAGTTAATGATTTATTACTTGGAGAGGAGATGCTAGGAATATTTTTATCTGAAAAGATATCTAAAAAAAAAGAGAGGATGAAATTGCCATTTACACCTTTTCATTGGGGAATCAGTATACTTATCCAAGCTTTACTGATTTTCTTAGACCCGATAGCCCTTTTTGTTGGGAGTGTTATCCCAGATATCGAAGGAATCACCGCATGGTTTATTCTGCCAGGGATGGGGCTCCCTCTTCATGGTCCTCTACATTCATTCACAGGAGCCTTATTTTTAGGCCTACTTACTGGGATAAGCTCATGGTTTTGTTTTAAGTATCTATTCCCGCAGTTAATTGAGCAGTTTCAATTGAATCTGCCCTTCTCACTTCCTGAATACTCCTTAGGATGCTCTCTTCTCAGCGCTTTTCTTGGAACTTTCTCTCATATTATCCTTGATGCGCCTTTATATAGTGAAATGGATTTACTTTATCCTTTGGGAGTTGGTAATCCATTGTATGGAATTGTTCCAGGAACATTAATCTATTCACTATGCATATTCGGATTTATTATAGGAAATATCATATTTATTGTTCGTTTGGAGATATGAAGGTGTATGAAACCACGAATGTGCATGACAATATCTTAATTATGCTTCAGTTCAAACACGAATCTCACTAAATCATTTAAAGTCTCCATATGATATACTTCTGCGCCTATGGTATCGTAGTATTGAACTACTGAATCACCTGTATTCCATAAAGATTTATTTTCAGGATTTAGGATAATAACTCTTTTTGCAGGTAAAACTATCTTCTCTAACAATTCTGCACTGATTGGTCTCGTGGCATTCCACATTCCCTCATTATCACGACAGTCCCCAAGAATTAATACCGTAGTACGTCGTGAAATTGGTCGATATTTTATTAAAAGGAAGAAATCTTCCAATGAACTTTGATAATCTGAGTGAATTCTTCTTGGTCGGAGTGTTTTTTCCCAACATAGATCTCTTTCTTCTAGTGCCCGATCAATTGTTTTCCGTTCTAGAGCTGCAGAAACTTCTACCATTGTATTGTCAAATTCAAATATTCTAACTTTCTTAAAGACACTTCGAGCTGCATAAGTAATCACAAAAAACCAATCTGCCACCCACCTTGTGGATCCTGAGACATCATTCAGAATGATTACTTCAGGATCCTGAATTCTTTTTTTCTTTTGTACTAAATCAACAGGAACACCATTATTAGCCAAATTTTTTCTAAATGTCCGCCTAAAGTCAAGTTTTCCATACTTCGCACGTTTTCGACGTCGTCTCTCCCGGGAAGCTAGAATGCAACCCATTTCGATAAGCTGTTCTTTCACATTTGTAACAGATATAGAAAGGTAAGAAAGGTCCTTGTGTAAGAAAGAGTCTATAGGCGATATTTCTGCTGGATTTTCTTGTTGTAATCGTTCTAACTCGTTTAAATTTTCTTGAAGTTGATTTTGAAACGTTTTAATCATCACCTGCTTGAACAATTGGAGATTTGTTCCCATTCTAATAGTTTCTGAAGGTAAATCTTGACGTTGACTTGGTGTTAAGTCACGGATAGGTACCCTAACTCCAAATGCTAATCGAAATGCTCTCTGAAGACTATTCTGGAGATCTATGAATCTACTCATTGATTGACCTGATGAGGTGGCTGCTTCTTGGGTCATTATTTTTTCTACTTGTTGAACTGCTTGATCTATTTGGTTTTCTAGCAACATGACTCCAATTTCTAGAAGGCGTGTTTCTTCTAGTCGTTCAATGAATCTACTTTTTGCACGTTCGTATGATTCAAGATCCTGATCCGTTAGAATATTAGCTGATTGATGAGTGAAAAAAGACTCGAAGGCAACATCAAAAATGTGAAAGTCTTCTCGTTTCTTCACAATAGATGCTTTCAATCCAAACTGTAATGTTTCCTTTTCTTGTACCCCTAAAATTTGGTAAGTTTTCTGAGCAGTTATGGTTTCATCTGGGGAGATAGGCAAACCAAGATAACGCAATAATGCTATGAAGTCTAAAATTACTCCCATTATCCAAACCTCATTATGTTGAACCTAGACGAATAATCTCTTTCATTTGACTTTCTAATCGGCTTATATCCTCCTGGTACTTCAAGAGGACAGTTATTGTTCCCTTCAAGGTTGGTTCATCAATATGTTCCTTTCCTAGAAGTACTAATGCTTTCGCCCAATCAATCGTTTCGGCAATGGAAGGAACTTTACGGAGATCGTATTGTCGGATCTGATGTACAATTCCTGTAATACTTTTAAGAAGTGGATCATCAAAATTTTTTCCGGTATGGGTTACAAGGATTTGACGTTCACGTTCAGGGGTAGGAAAATCAATATACAAGTAAAGACATCGTCTACGTAGAGGCTCGCTTAAATCTCGACTAGAATTACTAGTTAATATCACAATTTGGTTTTCATTACTTGAATGAAATGTTCCTAATTCTGGTATAGTTATTTGACGCTCCCCAAGAGCTTCTAAAAGAAATGCTTCAAATTCTTCATCGGATTTATCGATTTCATCTATCAACAATACATTGGGGTCATTTTCGATAAAAGAGAGAAATAGTGGTCGTTCAATGAAAAATTTTTTTGAAAAAATGTCCTCTAAATCCTTTGGGCTCGACGAGGTATGTTTTTGCCTTTCTAATTCAATGTGGAGGAGCTGACGCTTGTAATCAAACTCACCAATGACACTTTCAAATGTAATCCCCTCAAAACATTGGATCCTGAATAACTTCCAATTTAATGCCTGTGCCATGGAGATAGCAACACTTGTTTTACCTGTTCCTGCAGGACCTTCAACTAGGATGGGTCGTTTTAACTTCAAAGCTAACTCAAGAGTTACATCAATCTCAGGGTTAGAAATGTACTTCTGAGCAGCAAGATCTATATTTGATATGCTTGTCATTAACCCTTACTCCGAATTTGCAAACATCAATAGGAAAAAATAAGATTTACTGAAATATGCAAAAAAGAATATTAAGGAATTATAGATATGGATGAATTATGGATATTAATAATGCTGTTAATGATCTTTTAGTGAAATTCATGAGATCAACTCCAGGGATAAAGCAAATAATGCTTTCAGACGTAACTGGATTGATAATATCAAAAGTGACTGTAGAAACTGGTAGTCAATCAGATTTTGAGGGATTTGCTTCAATTTCTACTGCATTATATCTAGGTATGTCAGAATTGAAACTTGGTCCACTAGGATTAAGCTTAGCAGATTTCCCAGAGAATAATCTGTGCTTATTTGGTGTTACCAAGGAACATGTTTTAATTGTTATAACCTATAAGAATGTATCGATCAAGAAGTTAAAAGTATCTCTCAAGTCATTAAGTGACAAGATTTCTCAACAACTGGATCTTTGGAAAGCAGCAGAGAAGATTGAAACGAAACAACAAGAAATAATTGAAAAATCAGTAGAACTTTCCCAAGAGGACTATGAAAAACTGTTAGATGAGCTAACATTTTAATACACTAATAATGATAAATTTAAGCTTCAATTTCCCAAAAAACTGTCAATTAGGCTTTTTTAAATTACTTGAATCATAATAGATAACCTCTTATGTGAATTGATCCTTTCATGATTACCAATATTGTAACTACTAGAAGGGAAAATCCCGATGTAAGGAAGGATTCAATATAAGTGGTTGTAAACAGTGAAGACGAGTTGGTTGTGGGAACAATTGTTTTGGTTGTTGAGGGAGTGCTTGTGGTGGAGCTCGCTAAAATAATACGGTATGAAATTGTTTCAGGAATTTTCAGTACAGCTATGAAGGTTATATCCTTGCAGAGTCGCTATTTCCTTCAAAAATCACTAGTGTATGATTATGGACTTTGATAGAAAAAGGACAATCCGATCCAGTTAAATGGATTCTTCCTGCATCTGTTCCATCACCCATTACTACACTATTTTGATAATATTATGGATCAGAGTACAAAGAAAAAAAGCTTTTCTCATATTTCATTTTCTAAGATATTCTTAAGATTTTGACCTTCTTCCTTCATATGTTTTATAATAGCTTCAACTCTACTTTTAGCTAATTTTTGGAAGAGCAAACCAAACCTAAAAGAAAGAGTAGCAGTAAAGATAGCACTTCTTTCCGTTGGTTCTATAATAAAAGAACCCTTAGGACATACAATTGACATGGGAAATAGAAGTTTATATTCAATTTTTCTGTTTAACTCTTTTTTTGTACCTAGAAATTTCATTTTATGCAATTCGCCATGTAAATACTCCTCCACATAAAGAATTGAGCCTACCACGAAAGACTGACCTTTAATCCAACTACATTTTACATGGTCTTTATGCCATTTTTTAAAATATTCCTGTGAAGAAAAAACTTTAATCAAGCCATTAAATACTTTTTCAGGTGATGTTCTAATTTCTATAGAATCTCTAAGAGTTATCATGAACATACTATCCAAAAACTAAAGGGAAAATTGAATTGTGAAAATTGTGCAATTTAAACATTTTCATTGAGGCATATTAATATAATTATTACAAGTATGTACATCTTGTTTAATGTACATTTATTTAAGAAAAGGCAAAACCTGATGAAGAAGATATACTATTGAGAAATTTATATTAAGGATTATTTTATTCAAAGAAAAAATCAGTTGTTATTTTGTGGATATGATTATAGATTTCCTCTGTTGGCTCATGTAAACCTTCTATTATTTCTGTGTAGATTAAATTCGGGAAAATTTCTTTAGCACGAGGAATAATCCTTGAAGCAGGAAATAGAATGTCATTTTTTGCAGCAATAACTATGGTAGGAGCCTTTAAATCATCTAATTCACCATTATATGCAGGACGAGGCATTTTTGGATTGATATTCACATGCTTGAAGATTGCTTGAAGTAATTCCATTCTTTCTTCATCGAATCTTGTCATTATAGTGCTAGATAATTTTATTAGATTCTGATTTGTATGACATAATTTAAATCTAAAATATGGTATCAATAATCTCAGTTGATCCTTTATGGATCCACTAGCAATTCCTGAAGGTACAAATAATGACAGTTTATTAATTCTTTTAGGAGTAACAGTTGCCAATCTAATAGCAATACCTGCTCCAAAGGATCCAGAATAAACGTTGATTTTTTCAAACTGTAATTCATTAATAACATCTAATAACCAAAATCCATAACTCAAATCGTTTGAAGAAAGTCTTGTTTCATCACTCTTCCCTGGATGTCCTATAGTATCAATAGCAAACATATTAAATTTCTCTAACAATGGTAAATTACTCGTTAACATGTCAGGAGTGTTTGAATTTCCTCCATGTAAACATATCAAGGGGATTGAATTCTTTTTGCCAATGTTAACAATATGAGTCTTACCATATCGGGTTTGAACATAAATATCTTCAAAAGGTTTGTTTAGATTACTCAAATGTTTATCATAGATATTTAATAATTCTTTCTTTCCTGCAGGGGAACGATATATAGATTTTTGAGTCATAGAATCACTAAACTTCAAGGTTTCAAAACAGTTGATTAAGAAGTTTCTTATTAAGTAATAAATCTCCTCAAGTTAAATATTCATGTTTAACGGTAAAAATGAACTACTACTCATCCTCATCTAGATTATAATGTCCTTGAAGGCTTATTTCAATTGTCAATTTTAGATTATTGTTTAGTTCTGAGAGAGGTGTTCGAAACTTTTATCCCCGAACGTAAGAGAGGGAGTAGGGGTGAGTGTGATTTCCTGTTAAAAGGTTAT
>JAHQWW010000104.1 GCA_029856365.1 Candidatus Hodarchaeota archaeon | reverse complement strand
TGGTACAATGATGCTGTTTACAGAGGATAAAAAGGTAATTTATACTCCAGCATTAATAATCCTTCTTGCTGGTGAAATTTGGTTCTTTTATCGACTCGTACTTTTTGTAGATGTAAATTCTATTGAACAAACTATGTACGGATTCCTGTTCGGCGAATTCATTCCTATGTCAATATTGATTGCCTATCTTTTCTATACTTACGGAAAAAATTTCAAATTATCATCTGCTTGGGTGTTGACAATTGGTTTTTCTTTGTTATCCTTAACCTACGCAGCTTGGGCGCCTTGGCATTTTTCTGATCTTAGATATATCTACTTTATTTGGTTTGATCTCTTTCTTGTTTCATTGGCTTTCATATTGACTGGTTTTTTTGCACTACCAAAAGAGATAATGAGTAAACTAGAAAGAGAAGAATATCTGTCTTAATTTTACCGTATATCAAAGAAATATAGTTTACTATTACTCTAATAAGTATTTTAAACCAATGGTTAAAGATAATTAATAGAATTATTATTGATATGACAATGGATAATGACATGCTATCCAGTGGTTTGGATGAAGTTCTACTAATTCTGGTTCTTCCTTGCTACAAATAGAAGGATCAGCGTATGGACAGCGCGGGTGAAACCTACAACCAGAGGGGGGATTAATAGCATCAGCAACTTCTCCTTTAGGAAGTTCATAGTTCTTTTCTCCAGGAATCGGAGTTGGAATAGCTTCAATTAAAGCCATAGTATAGGGGTGAAGAGGTCTCTTGAATATTTCCTCAACCTCACCCCTCTCAACAAGTTTACCAACATACATAATTCCAATACGATCTCCAAAATGTCTTGCAGTTGCTAAATCGTGTGTAATGAAAAGAATAGCAAGGTTGTATGCCCGTTGTAACGATTCTAGTGAATCAAGTATACCGGCACGTCGACTGACGTCTAACATACTTGTAGGTTCGTCAGCAATAAGAAGTTCAGGATTTAAAATAATCGCACGTGCAACAGATACGCGTTGTCGTTCTCCGCCACTGACTTCATGGGGGTATTTATAATAATATTGAATTGGAGGAGATAAACCTATTTCGTTAAATAATTCCAATACTTGTGGGTCGGTTATTTTTCGTTTCTGAAACCACGAATGATAAAAATAGATAAGCAAGGCTATTGAAAACAATACTAAAGCTGTTAATACACTTGTGCCAACATAATCAATTGGAATTACACCCTTTAATATTTCTTGTATGAATGTTATTATTAGGTTAATGGGCAATGTTAATGTTGTGGATATTGTATTAATTAAAAATTGCAACGGATCAAAGAGCATCAAACCAAAAATCTGTGGTATATGTGACAGAATGTAAGTGAGACCATTAATTGACCCTTGTAATGTAGGTTCTGCGTTACCTTCAGTCAAAAGAGCTAGAATAAGCAAAAAAAATGATACAAAACTACTAAAAAATAAACCCATTTCTGCAAAAATAGAATTACGTAACCTTTTCTTCGTATTTGAGTCAGTAATTTTATCATGAATAGTTAAAGAATGGAGTACCGCATCTCCCAGCTTCATTCTCGGACTCAATGAAGAATAAGGATTCTGAAATATTATTTGTGATTTAACATCTTCTTTTTTGGGTTTCAAATCATTATAGGATATATTTTCCCCTTTCCACATGAATTGTCCAGCTGTTGGGTTTTCTAAGCCAACAATGACCTTAGCAGTAGTGGTTTTCCCACAACCACTTTCACCAACAAGACAAAAGATCTCTCCACGTTTAACAGAAAAACTGATATCATCGATAGCATGGATGAACTCATCTTTTTTTGAAAATAAACGGTGAAAGAAACCACGTTCAACTGGATAATATTTTTTCAGGTTGGCGACTTCTAATAATGGAAAGATTTCTTCGTTGGATGATTTTGACTGCATTTTTATCACGGAATTATCTAAATCGGATGTTGTATCTGTCATCATACTTGAAACATTTTACAATGTGTTCAATTTTATTTTTTGAAGCAAGTGTTACAAACTCTGGGTTTTCACTTTTGCAAATGTCGATGGCATATAAACAACGATCAGCAAAACGGCAACCTTTGGGAGTATTTCTTAAATCTGGAGGTAATCCTGGAATATGTGCTAATTTTTTCTTTGTTTCGTCTTTAACATTTGGAATAGCAGCAATCAAAGCTTGGGTGTATGGATGTGCTGGTTTTTCAAAGATTGTGAAGGTATCACCAACCTCAAGGAGTTGCCCCGCATACATAATCGCCACTCGTTGTGTAATTTCTGCAACAATCCCAAGATCATGGGTAATAAGAATAACAGTTAAATTAAAATCTTCTATAAGTTCTTTAAAAAGTTTTAAGGTCCGTGCTTGTACTAAAACATCCAAAGCAGTTGTTGGTTCATCAGCAATGATTAATTTTGGGTGTAATAACAACGCTAGAGCAATTACTATCCGCTGTTGCATACCACCTGAGAATAGGAAGGGATAATCAGCTAATCTAGACTTTGAAATTTCTAGGCGGTTGAGAAGTCGCAAAACGTCATTCCAAGAATCCTCGCTCCAGCGATTATGTTTCTTTAATGTATCAATGAAATGGTTTTCAACTTTTAATAATGGATTAAGTGCATTTTGAGATGCTTGAAAAATCATTGATATTTCGGATCCTCGTAACCGTTGCATTTTTTCCTCTGATAATTTTCCTAAATCCTGACCATTAAAAATGATCTCACCTTTACGAATAATCCCCCCTTTTAACAAACGTAGTAATGAAAATCCAAGAGTGCTTTTCCCACAACCAGATTCTCCAACTACTCCCAAAACTTCGCCATTGGGGAGTTCAAGAGAAACGTGATCGACAGCTCTTACGTTCCCTTCGTCTGTGGGGTAATCAACCACTAAATCATGTACCTTTAGAAGAGGTTGGTTGTTTCGAATCATTTTATCCCAAGCCTAATTTTAGTAATAAGAGGATTGAATTTATCATTTAGAGCATCACCTACAAGTGAAAGGGCAAAAGCTAATAAAAAGATCATTAATCCTGGGAATATTATCAACCAAGGATATAACCGTATTTTTGAGAGCTCCCTAGCATCGTATATATCATATCCCCAATCTGGGGTTGGAGGTTGAATCCCAAGACCTAAATAGGCAAGACCTGCGTTTGTAAGGATTGCATCGGTCATATTAAATGGAATTATTGCAATTGATGAGGCTAAAACATTGGGAGTAATATATCTTAGTAATATTGTTAATTTTCCAGCACCTAATGATTTCGCTGCTTCAACATAAGCTTCTTCTTTGACTTGTAACACTTGGGATCGAATTACGCGAAAATATGTTGGAATATAAACAACTGCTGTAGCAATCGATACTGGTGCTATGGTTTTGAAAAGGCCAGTTGAAGCAAAAAATAAGGCTAGAGCAATAGCTAATAATAATGAGGGTAATGAATAGATAGAATCAGCAATTAGGGTAAGAAAACGATCAACTTTTCCGCCAAAATAACCTGAAAGGATTCCCAACGGAATACCAACTATCATCGCAAGTAAAGTTCCAGAAAAAGCGATTATTAACGTGATACGTGACCCATGTATTATACGAGATAACATATCACGACCCAATAAATTAGTCCCGAAGGGGTGCTGTATTGAAGGTGGAGCATATCTACAATAGGGATTCTCCTCCCCACAGTTTCTATTTCGTTCTGCATAGTTATAAGGGGCTATAATATCGGCAAAAAGTGCAAGAAATACCATTATACTAAAAATGAGGAGTCCTATTGTCAAAGACTTATTGCGAGTAATGAATACCCACAAATTAACGATTTTGGTTTTAATATTCAATTTTGGCTTAGCTGTTACTAAAGTAGTCAAAATTCTCACACCTGAGGTCAGTATTCTATTCTTGGATCCAAAACTGCGTAGAGAACGTCACTAAATAAACTGATTACACTAACAACGATTATTAGAATGATAAATGCTCCTTGCACTGCTGGAAAATCCTTCTGTATTATTGCAAAATAAATATATCTTCCCAATCCTGGAATACTGAATGTAGTTTCAGTTAAAATAGCACCTGACAATAACAGGGCGAATTGTAAACCAATCATACCGATAGTCGGTACAGCAGCATTTTTTAAAGAATACCTATATATGATTGTACCTTCGGGGATACCTCTAGAACGTGCAAAGTGAACATAATCTTGTTCTAGTTGGTAGATCATGTTAGTCCGAACTATTCTACTAATTGTTCCAGCAATTAGCATTCCTAAGGCAAGACTTGGTAAAACGAGATGTAAAAATAAATTAAAAGTCAAATCTGGACGGCCACTAAGTAAAGTATCAATCAACCAGATCTCTGTATAATGTGTAAATTCACCAGTTGCTCCTCCAGGTAATAATGATACGATAGGAAAACCTGGAAAATATTCCAACATAAATATTTGCATTAAAGTACCCACTAAAAATATAGGCATCGCGTAGACCCCAATTGAAAATATCCGAATAAGATGATCTCGTTTACACTCACGATGATAACCAGAATAACTGCCTAAAAATATCCCTAACGGAATACCAATTAAAGTACCAAAAGTTCCTAACATAAGGGTAGGACCAAAAGCAAGTTGAAGTTCTTTAATGATTTCTAAATTAGTATTATAAGATTTTCCAAGATTAAATGTAATTATATTACCAATAAAATCAATATATTGTTCATGTATTGGTTTATTCAAACCTAGTTCTTCTGCAATTGCATTAGCACGTTCTGGAGGCATTTGTGGACTCATTACAGCAATGGGGTTGGCTCCAGGAAGAACTCGTAATAATATGAAAATGATTGTTAATAAAAACCAGACCATTGGTATCAGAAGTAGTAATCTAGAAATTATAAAAGATCGTAAAGAACTCATTTTGACTTATTGTCTCCTAACCAGTATCTATCAATCGGATGTTCATTCCTATTTCTGATGGAACGTAAATTCATCGCTGATTCTTGAAAATATTCTTGACATGGTTTTCTGGAATCATTTATAAAAATATATTGAAGTATCTAAATTTATATTAAATAATAGCCTCATCTAAGTCCTTAACAGTGAACTGATTAGTAGAAGTAGTATATACTATATGATAAGGGTGTTTCAAGGTTTATTAATATCACAAAAAATCTCAGGCTGCGTCATGAAGAGAATGAAATTAAGTTAAAAGGGTAATTTAGAGTTTAAATGGGTATTAAGAATAAAAAAAAAGGGGGAAAGAGAAGAATAAATGTTGTATTTAGGCTTTTCTTTTCTTTTTTGTTATGAAAATTACTCCTGTCATGAATATTGCCACAAAGGTAACTACCAACTCAAATCCTGAAGTACCTTCTTCAGAGCTAGTTGTAGTTTCAGTTTCAGTTTCAGTTTCAGTGGCAGTTGTAGTTGTAGTTGTTACTGGCTCTTCTGTAACCTTAATTGAGTTGTAGTGAACATTTTCAGAAGGTTCAAGGGTCACACCAGCGACATTAGGTTGTCGGGCAATGAACTGAGATAACATTGTAAAAAGCGGAATGACTGGGCAATCTATTGCCATTAGTTCTTGGGCATCGATTTGCGCTTCTTTTCGGGTTTCAAGATCTGGATCGCTGAGCATAGTATCAATGTATCCATTCATCTCCACAGATGAGTAATTTGTTCCAAGACTGAAGGCACCACCACCCACAAATGGAGTAATATAGTTACTTGGATCAGGATAATCGAACCACCAACCAAGTAAAAATAACGGCATGATTCCCCAACCTTCCTTATAGGCTGACCATTCAGCTGCTTGGAGTTCTACATCGAAAAGTCCCGTTGCTATAAGTTGGGCCTGAAGGAGCTGGGCAACATCTGCTTCTGTACTTCCATAGTGTGAAGGTGAGTACCAGAGGTCAATTTCATATTTGTTCGTTTCTGAGTACCCCGCTGCTGTCATGTTACCTTCGACATGGTCTTCATTTGGTCCCGCGAAAGCATCAATGTGGCTTTCGAATATTCCTGGAACCATACTGAATAACGGTTCGTTATAATCGTCATATACGACACTACAGATTTCAGAACGGTCAACTGCTGCAGCAATTGCACGTCGAACGAGTACATCATTCAGATAGGGGTATGAGGCGTCTACATCACAGTTTAACATCAAGTAACGAATACCTGCTGTTGCTTTAGTGGCATGAGCCAGGTCTGGATCTGCTTCAATAGTTTTGATTTCGTCAGGACCGAAAATACGGTGAGCAACATCAATTTCAGCGCTTTCAAGTGCTAGAAGTAAGGCTGAGGCACTTGCGTAGAACTTAATAACTACTTTCTCATTTTGTGGGGCAGTTCCAAAATAGTGTGGATTAGGTACTAAGATGATTTCAGTGTCTTTTGTCCAAGTATCAACCATATAGGGGCCCAATCCATGTGGTATATGGTCTGGATCGCCTGAAATTGTGCCTTCAGCTAATGGACCGTTAGGACTGACTGGCCACGCGACTGTGTATGTTAATCGTTGAAGGAAAGTGGCATCAGCTATACTTAGGTCTATTCTAACGGCTGTATCGTTAAGTTCCGTTACTGTATTAACAACATCAGAGAGAAGAAAGCCAGGATCCCCATTCAAATCAATTGAGCGATCTAAGTTCCATTTTAGCGCACTTGCGTTGAAATCAGTGCCATCACTGAACTTTATATCTTCTTTAAGATTAAAAGTATATTCTTTTGCTGTTGCATCGACTTTCCAAGATTCCAAGATTGGACCTGGTTCAGCATCAGTAGAATCAATAGGCATCTCCATTAATCCATGAGTAATTTGCACAAGGATATTCGATGAGAAATAATCGTAGCAATCTGCTGGATCCAAATTAATGATTTTATCTGAGGTTCCAATGATTACTGTAGTACTGGCTTGTGCAGGTTTAGCTGTTGCGTTAGGTGTCACAGGTAGGATTGTACACACTATCAAAAGAAGAGTCAGAGCAATAATTCCTTTTTTTGACTTCAATATTTTCACCTAAAAAAGTTAAAATTTGTATATCGTGTGATTACAAATTCAACCGAATATTTTCAAAATTTCAGAGCTTTAAAAAGATTTGTTCAGATGCTAAGGACTAAAAGAAACAATTAGTAGGGACATAGCTGAAGACGTTTAATGGCTTTTTCATAATTATCCTCCTCTGAAAAAAGTCCTTAACTGAATCATTGCTTCTTTAACCATTTGGAAAGATCGTTCAAAAGGAGGATCAAAATAAGGGTCAGGAACATCATCAGTGACTCCTAAGGTGAATTCAAGTAATAAGAAGGTCTGCTTTCTAACACTAATAGGCACTCTTCGAATATGGTTGTTTTCCATTACTAAGACAAGATCTGCTGATTTAAACACGTCAGGATAATCAGAATAGTATCTTGGTGTAAATTCAGCTATTCTTTCAGCAGAAATCCCTTCCTTTAACAACATCTCACGAGCTTCCATTGAAATATAATAGTTACGATATGTTACTCCCCTTGATTCCACCCGAATTTTTTCTTTTAGCTCTCTATCCTCTTGAATAAGGTGTTCAAAAAGCAAATGAGCATAAGGACTTCTAATAATATTTCCTGAACAGATAAAAAGAAGAGTAAAGCTATTGGCCTCTCTGATCTTTTGTAAAATAACTTTTTTTTGCTTTTCTAAATGAGGATTCAATATTCTCTCTCAACATACCATAAATTCAATGATGAACTGACCTTAAGAAGGTTAAAGATCAGTTGTAGTAATTAAAATATCAATCAATGCCTTAAACAGGCCAACAAGGAATCCAAAGAATGTAAATATCAATACGAGATATCTGACCGTTGTCTCATTAGCTATCATCTCTTGAGGAACAAATAAACCCAATGGAACGAGAATGATTATCAAAACAAAGAGAATTATTACACAAACAAGCTCAGATCCGAGTAGGCATCCACCAACTAAAAATGCTTTTCTAAAAGCAATTTTCCAAGTAACATCCAAATTATCGATCTTTTTTAGAATTGTAGACATTTTCGTTCACCTATGGAAATTAACACTAGAGATTTTAAAGATATAACTTTGTCAGAAAGAATTCGAATAGAAATTGATTAAAAAAGTTATATGGTTATTTTAATATAGTTTATTAGCGTTCATTGATACAGAGAATAAAACCTCTGACAATAAATGAAATTCTTTATTTCATTCAATTAGAAATTGAGGACATATTTATTGAATGATGTATTAAAAGATGAAAAAACTTCTATCAAAGAAGAGAAAGCAACACGCCTCTGTTGCAAATACTGTGGTAATGAGATTGCTTATATCTCAAAATACTGCCCAACTTGTGGGGAAAAGCTTTTCTAATAGTTCATCTCTCTCAAATCTGTAAAGGATTTAAACAGAAAAAAACCTCGCTTACTTTGATTAATATTGAGTAAACATTATTGGCACATTTTTTTTGACCTGCATGGAGTACTAGCTGATGTCAATGCCGTGAACAAGAATTATCAATACTACTTGATAAAAATTCTGACCCCAATAGGGATATCCCCAAGTAACATTAAGGAGATTCATGATAAAAGTTATAAAAAATGGATCACAGAGATAACGTATCTCTCTGATGAATTTGAGGGGTGGGAAGAAGATAAAAACAATTTAGAAGACTTTATGAGAAATTATAAAATAATAGACAAAGCGTGGGAAGAATTTATACTTGAGTTTGTACCACTGAAGTATAAAAAAGTTATTAAACCACTTTTAAACACATCACGAGTCGAATATGAAGCCCTCGCGAACGGTCCTTATCCCATTCTCTTTCCCGAAGTATATCCTTTGCTTAAAGAGTTAATAAAGATAAAACATTTACTTATGTACATAGCCTCATCCGCATCTTCACGTCACATTAAAGGCGCGGTTGTTCTTCATAATTTGAATGATTTTTTTAAGAAATTAATTGGTTATGATTCTGTTAGAGCACCAAAAAAGGCTAGCTCAGGAATATATTTTAAAAATATGCTACAAATCGCGAATGCAGATCCTAGTAGATCTATCTTTGTGGGGGACTCCATTGAGGAAGCGAATCTTGCTAGTAAATTCAGGATAGAGTATATAATGGTATGGCGAGATAATTATTCTTCCTTAAGGAAACCAATGAATTTAAAGTTCAGGACTATTGAAAATCTAACCACTTTACTCCCTATTATCAAGGAGTTAGCAGTGTAATTACTCATGATTTACCTTTTTAGAAGCTAAGAAATATGCTCCAAACTGCATCTACAGCCATGTGGACTAGGGCAGCAGGTACAATTTTCAGGTTTTATATTATATTTTGCTTTTGTTAGGATGAACCATTGAGACAGCTATTTTGTGACACTGTATTTCGTCTTTAACCAACCCTTCAAGAAGAGGGAGAATACCATCTCCAGTCCAAGTGTTTACTTCATAGATTATTTTACTGGAAATGCGAAATTTACGAGCAAGGTATTTTCTTATATTAGCTATCCTGCTTATATCACGCATATTTGCAGCGACAACAAAAGGACGATCCCAGAAGTTGCGTATCTCCTGCAATAACTCCTCGCTTTTCTTTATCCGATTTGAATCCGAACTATCAACAAAAAAGATATAACCATCAACTTCACTACTGAATCTCCACCATTGGGAGTGAAAAGCATACCCAAGATCAATTAACTGTATTTGAGGTAAATCACCTGTTGGATCGGTTCTAATAATATCCAAAAGTTGTGTTGGTTGATAGGATTTGAATCCAGCTAGTGGAAGCTCTTCCTTAAAGTAATTAAAAAAAGTACTCTTACCTGAACGGTCTAATCCGAGAAGAGCAATTTTTAGTTCTGTGGTTGAATCATCTACTGCTTTTATGATTGAATTACATAACTCTTGGAAATTTTTTGCTGAAACGATGTCTTTTAGAGTTGAAAAATTCTCACAGAGATATTTCTCTAAAAGGCTTAGAAATTGTTTCAGTTTTTGAAAAGATGTATCAAATGTCGCAATTGAAACCAACATTAAATTATTCATCGTCTTACGAAAAACTATTAAGTTGTCGTTAACGATTAATCCTTGAATCCATCCTTCTTGAGTTTCTTCCTGTGATAATGTTTCAAGAAGTGGAAGTAGGTCATTAAATCGTTGATCATTAGAAACAGGGATTGTTGAATTTAGCTCTGTATTGTTTTTGTCAAAGACTTTGACTGAAAGGAGAGTCATTCAGAGAGCTCCGAATAACGGCATAGAATTGTAGATTTTTGGAAAGTGTTCCTTTTTTCAAAATTAATGTAGTTATATTTCTTAAAAAAGTCACCTGAACATTTTCTCCGGATTTTAATAATCACCTTCAATTTTTTAGAAAATAGCTTGGAAGTCCCCAAAATGTGTGAAAACAGATAATCTCATATTTTAAACGAAAATAATCCGACAAAAATAATGAATAGAAAAAAATATATGGTAAAGCTTTGTTTGGGAGAAGAAAAAGGAGGAGAGGGGGGAAATTACGCTTCTTTAGATCATTTTTACCATAGTATTAATTGTTCTACTGCCAATGAGTAATTGTACATTGCGTGTTCCACCCACAACTTCTGCAATCTCTGAAACTCCCTGAATTAGTGGCATCTTAGTTTGGTCTGTAACACCTGTACCACCCATTGCGTGCATACACTCATATGTTAATTCATGGACAAGCTGTGCTGCCTGTTCTTTCACTTGTGAGGCCATTGCAACAAAAGGATTCATAAATGGACTAATACCCGCAAGCTCATCTCTCTTAGCGTCATAAGCTTCTGCTAATTTCAACAAAGCCATTGTTATTGATATTAAGCGAGAATGATATTTTGCAAGAACAGACATCCCAACTGCTTGGTGGAGTAGAATCTTAGTAGTTCCAGGTGGAGTTCCAAATTGCTTTCTTACAGTTGAATAAAGTGAGGCTAAAGCAAATGCTCCCCACATTTGGCCTACATTGGTTGCAGCGATACCAATTCTTTCAGGAACTAGTCCTTCAAATAGAATATGATATCCTTCACCAGGACCACCAGTCATATAGTCTTCAGGAATAAAAGAATCCTCGAAAATTGTCTTCCCAATATGAACCTTGCTTACAGAAGGAATCCCTATCCTTTCTGCTTTAAATCCTCGATCCCATTCTTTATGAGAAATGCCCTGTACCATTGTACCACGTGGATCCTCTTCGTTTAAAACCGCATAAACAGCAACCATATCAGCTTTCGGTGAATTTGTTGTATAACACTTAATTCCATCAATGGTATATCCACCATCGACTTTCTCTGCTTTCACGGTCATGTTGACCGCATCAGATCCTCGTTTTGGTTCTGTAATTCCAATACACCCTATCTTAGTGCCATCAAGTAAATCCTGAAGGTCTTTTAAGAGATTCTCTCGGTTATTGTGGTGGTGAACAATAGGATTAATACAAAGAGTAGAGGCGCCCATTGCCATGTTAAATTGAGGATTAAAAATATCCATTGTCCAACAGCGGAGAAGTTCAGCTTTCATACCAATTTTCAGATCGTCTCGATGGGGATATTCGTTACTGCGATTGATTAACGCATGTTTGCCAGCCCATGGGAACCAATCATAATAATCAGCGTTATTGTGCCCATTGATCCCCCCAATTTTCTCTTCCTGCTCTAGACAAAGCTGCTGAATCTCTTCAATGTAGTTCTTATCGTTGTCATCAAGCAACATCATCATGTTGTTATTGAACACGCCATATTGATTTTTTAAGCTCATCATATCTAGTATTTCATCTTCGACTAACTGGATTTTCATGGTTCTATCCCTATTTATTGTTTATTTTCAATTTGAATAGTCAAATTCCCTCAAGGTACATTTTGCTTTAAAAACCTAAGTCCGATATTTTAAGTACAAATACAACTAAACCTAAGTACAAATAGTAAGTTATACAATAAAGTACCAGAATAGCAAATTTTAGATAATTCCTCAAAATGGTCGCTTAATACAATCTATTACCATAAATATTCTAGAAAAAGGAGTTTGTAATTATTGACAAGCAAGTGGGATCTTTCTTTTTTGTACAAAGGATTTAATGATCCTAAGATTGATGAAGATTTGAATCAGGCAAAAGAAATCGCTGAAGATTTGGAAAAAAATCGTGGAAAGGTAAAAACAGGCGAAATCTCCGCAAAAGAATTACTAATACTTTTTCAACAAGTCGAGAAGATTCAAACATTGGTTTCAAAAGCAGGAGGATATGGAGCTCTACTTTTTTATCAAGAAACGACTAATGAAGATCATAAAGCGCTTTATGCTAAAATGCAACAACAGTCTGTAGATATTGAGAATAAATTGATATGGATTACATTAGAATTAAATGAACTTCAAGAAGAACGGGTACAGAAATATCTTCAAGATCCATTATTGGCAAATTATCATCATTATATCATTGTTAAGCGATTAAACAAACCTTATTTATTATCAGAACCCGTTGAGCAGGTTATTTTGCAGAAATCACTTGTAGGTAGGGATGCTTGGTATAAATTCTTTCAAGAATTCACTGCAGCTTTTGAATACGAAGTTGAAATCGAAGGTGAACTAAAGAAATTGTCACCAGGAGAAATATATCCCTTATTTCGGGATCCAAACCCTGAAATACGTGAACAGGTTTTCAAAACTTATTATCGAAAATACTCTGAGGAATCCATTACAATAGGTCACTGTTTTAACAACATCTGGAAAAATCATGGTCAAAATGTAGATCTTCGGAAATACCCTACAACAATGACTCCAGCTCACATTAGGAACCAAACTGATGAGAAAATCGTCCAAACAATGATGGATATAATTAAAAAGAATTTCCCTTTTGTACAAGAATATTATAAGAGTAAAGCGAGACTAATGGGGCAAGGTGATAAAATTAAAGGTTCAGATCTCTATGCTCCTCTAGGTAAAGCAATTAAATACTCTTGGGAAGAAGCTAAGCAAATGGTACTGGATGCCTATACCGAATACGATCCTGAAATTGGTGAAATGGCAAAAGGATTTTTTGATCGCAAGTTGATTGACTCTGAAGTTCGGAAAACGAAAAGGTTTGGCGCTTTTTGTATGGGTATTGCACCTGGAATAGATCCTGTAATCCATATGTCGTTTGATGGTACACCTGATGGGGTAAGTACATTAGCTCATGAGATGGGCCACGGTCTTCATGACATGTTTAGCGGACGAAAACAGTCTCTTCTAAATTATAGTCCACCCCTTGTTGCTGCAGAAACAGCATCAGTTTTTGGAGAACAGATTCTTATTGATAAAATGCTAAAGACTATGACTGATGAAGAAGCAAAGCTAAAAATCCTATCTAGCCAGTTGGAAGATGCTATTGTGACTATTTCCCGGCAAACCATGTATGTATTTTGGGAGAAAGAGTGTCACGAAAAAGGGTCAAGAGAGAATTTATCTACTAAACAGATGTCCGAGATCTGGGATAAACATGTAAAAGATACTTATGGTGATGCAGTAGAT